>JADGAW010000086.1 GCA_015231815.1 Nitrospinota bacterium | reverse complement strand
AACAACAGTTTTTCCGGTCTTTATCTCTTTAGTCAGTTCATTTATTAGCCAAAGGGGGGTATCATTTATCTCTCCCTCTAAAGGAAATTCCAGTTGGTCATTTGCAACAAGTACTCCTTGTTTTCTAATCTCATCAATATTTACTTGAAGAAAATGTTGCAGAGTTGTTGTGCCTGTTTTTGGGTGACCTATATGTAAGATTAAACGGGGCTTCATAGTCAGAATTCTTTTAGTATTGAAGTTACTCTCTCTATATTTAAAACTAATTTTTTACGACGAAATTCTGTTGTCGCTCCTTAAAGGGCAAGTGTATCAAGTCACACTGAACAAAGGTTTTTTATACATATTTCTCTCAGATTATACACCTGTCACTTTTTTATAATACCCCACGCATTTATCAGGTAATTTGTTATTTGAAACGAGTATATACATGGTAAACTGCGTTAAAAAGTTCCATTATTATCATTGATAAGGTATTTTGCACAAAACTCAAAGTCCATCTGCTCAATTTATTGAAGTTCAGGAAATTAACAGTATAAAACCCAAAAGCAAGGTTGCCTTTTGTTTTAACTCTCAATCGTGGACATTACTGGTCTCTAATTCGGGTCATGGAACCATTCTTCGGGGAAGAAACAAAGTTGACTTCGATTTTGGCGGTTGGTGCGACCTCAAAAGCGGTCGAATTTGGAAAAATAACGGAACAGTTTCCAACGTACCACCCCAATGGTTAGAGGCAATAAAAGGAGCTCTTGAAAATCATTTTCTTTTAGATTTTGATTGGCAATAAAGAAAAAACGATTATAGGAGGATTGTATGCAAAAAACATTGATTATTGGACATCGTGGCGCACCAAGATTTTTGCCTGAAAATACCATTCCATCATTTGAAAAAGCTATTGACCTTGGAGCAGATGGTATAGAGTTAGACGTACAGTTAAGTTCTGACGGGAAACTTGTGGTTATTCATGATGAACTGATTAATCGAACAACAGAGGATGAAACAGGGCTTGTTAGAGACTTTGAGCTTGCTCAGCTCAAGCGTATGGACTTCGGAGGGTGGTTTGACAGAAGTTGTGCCGGAATACGTATTCCAACACTTGAAGAGGTATTTGAGTTAATTAAGGAAAAAACAGGTGGTGACATGAATAAAGTCCATCTGGATATTGAGCTCAAGACTGGTATTGTTCCCTATCCCAAGATTGAGGAAAAAGTCGTTGAGTTAATTCATAAATATAAACGCACAGATAATTACACAAACCTTCAATGTTCTTCTTTTTACCATCAAAGTCTTGTAACAATTAAGGAGATTGACAAGAGCATACCCATAGGCGTACTCTATGCTGCCGGACTCTACGAGCCGTGGAATTATGCAGAAAGACTCTCTGCCCAATCCCTGAACCCTTTATTTTATGCACTTTCTCAAGACCCGGAAACAGATGATTTGTTTTTAACGGATGACTTGTTGAACTGTAAGAAACAAAACCTTAAGTATTTTCCCTACACGGTTGATCAGGAAAAGGACATCGTTAAAATGTTGGGAAAAAAGGTGGATGGAATAATTACCAACCGACCAGATGTTGCATTGGCAATACGAAAGGAGTGGGAAAAGGCTTGATCGCCTATGGTCCCTTTATTCATCAATAAGTCCAATCTTTTTTACTAAATCAATACCTTTAAGTTCCGTAAAGATTGATGCCCGTTCTCCAGGAAGTTCAAGAATGTCAACTTTTTCCGTAGAAAATGCTGACCACCCCCATGTTTCTTGTTCAATGCTGTCTCCGTTACGAATAGAACCCAAACATGAAGCTTTCTGAGATTTTATCAATAGGGTTTTAACAGGTATTTGCTCTGGAAAGGGAGTATAAAGAGCGTTCATATTTCCCATAAAGAGTTCCAGACATTTTTCTCCTGCTTTTATGTCTGTTTCGCTTAGTAAAAGTTCTGATTTATAGAGAATCGTACACAAAATATCAAGACAACCTTCCAGTGCCACATGCTTAAGCTTTTCGAGGGAAAGACCATAGTCGTTGCCGGTAAGTTCTTCCAGATACTTTGAAAGTTCTACAATCCAATGAGCCTTGCTTCTTTTCCGTTGTACAGGAAGGTTGTCGGCAGTTGGAAACCAGGAGTCAATGGCAACCAAGCAACCAACCCTTCGACCTCTTTTAATTAATTTTTCTGCCACTTTTACGGCAATATGTCCTCCAAAAGCATGACCTCCCAGAATGTAGGGACCTTTTTCAGGTTCCTTCATGATATTTGCCGTGTAATATTCGGATATTTCATCAATTGTAGCAAAAGGTTCTCCGTTACCATTAAACTGAGCTGACTCAAAGGTATAGAACGGTTGTTGCTCCGGTAGTTCCTTTACCAAAGGTACAAAGTTGAAATAGTTTCCCATGGCGTCAGGAAAACAATAAAACGGACAATTTCCTTTCTTTATTTCTTCCGGTTTAACAGGAATATAGCTTGTTTTTATTTCCTCTGATAATTTTTCCCTTCGTTGGTTAGGCTCTTTAAACTCAACTTTCTCTATCGGTTCAGGTGGATCCGGTAATTCAACCCCGTCAACGACACTTCTTAAGCAATCAATATAAACTCCGGCAAACCTTCCAATCTTTTCTTTTGTGTAACAGTTCTCATTAAAAACAAAATCAACATAGAGTTTATTGCAGTTAATGTAACTTCTAATATTAAAAAAATATTCTCTCGGGCTATCCCCACAATGTTTGTAATAATTTGGTTTATCAATAAACTTAAATCCTTTGAGGTTGGGTATAAATTCCTCAATTTCACCCTCAAAGATAAAAGAGATTTCCGGACAGGGAATATCTTTTAGGATTTGTTTTTCCGCCTCTCCTAAGCTGTATTTCAGAAGAGAAAAACTCATACCATTGCGTGGTCGTTCCTTAAACTCACCTTGAACCATCTTTAGAATGCTTTCAGCTTTATCCCCTTTATTCGTCGTTAATGCCAGTGGGGCTGAGGAATAGAAGTTACCAATGGTTCTTGATAAATCTTGTCGCTCAACTATTTCATTTCTTTGGTTTTCTATATAATCCAAATAAACTTCCTTCATTCCCCAAAAACGATTAAAGGCCATGAGTAAAGCTGTTATGATTATTTCTTCCGGTTTGATATTTGTCTTTTGGAAAATCTTCTCAGTTCCCAGAGAATAGAGAGAAAGGGTTATTGACTGAGCCGAATGGTGGACATTATCTTTATTGATACTCTTTTCCACTGGAATGGAAACAACTGTTTGCTTCCTGAATTTTTTCCAGTAAGCTCTTTCTTTATCAATATTTAAGCTCTTTTTAAAGGTTTTAATGTTTTGTGACCACCTCTTATAGGAAGTTGTTTTTTGAGGAAGCCTTAAACTTCTGTTTTTCAGGGTTTGTTTGCAAAGTTCCATGAAATCTTCCAGAAGTGTGTGCCATGATAAGCGATCAATAAGGGAACGGTGAACAACAATTAAGACTTTATTCCCGTAACCTTCTTTTGTTTTGACAAAACAAACCCGAATTAAAGAACCTTTACTAAGGTCAAGAGAGTGCTGAACTTTCTCTTGGAGGTCTTCGATGCCTTTCTCAAAGTTTTTCTTTGTTAGCTCAGAAAAGTCTTCCGCCAGAAAATAAGGGTCTTCTTCATATGCCAGAATTTCATGCTGAACGTCATCTTTTGTTATGTGAAACCTTGATCGAAGAATATCATGGTGAGCTATTATCTTGTCAAACATTTCATTAATGAGGTGCTCATGGATTTCTTCGGGAACTTCCACCAAAACCGATTCATTTTGCAAATGAGCATTTTTTTGCCCTTCCTCAAAAAAACTATTTACACCTGGAGCAAGGGGAATAATACCTTTAATTTCCATTTGTTCAGGTATTAATGGGAACTCCCTGATAAGTGCTGCTGATAGTTCCTCAATTGTTTGGTGAACAAAAAGGTGCCTGGGAGTCAACCCCAATCCTTCATTTAACCCTTTTTCTGAAACAACTAAAGAAAGCATCGTATCATCGCACAGTTTAAAAAAGTTATCTTTTCGTTCAACTTTTTGCTGATTTAATGTTTGTTGCCATATTTCAATAAGTTTTTTTTCCAGATAAACCATTGACTTTGTTTTTTTCTTTTGCACCGGCTGCTGATATGGCTGAGTTAACAAGCCTTTTCTAACATTCCCCTGAGCGTTAAGGAGAAACTGAACACAAAAATATTGTGCTGGAATCATCTCTTCCGGAAGTCGTTGAGAAAGAAACTTGTTTAAGGTCAGTACGTCTAAGGTTGTGTCTTTATTTAACTGAATAAAGGCGGCAAGTTTTTTGTTTCCCGGTTGAGTTTCATTGGCAAAAACCGCACACTTTGCAATGTCTTTGTATTTGAGCAGGTTTGTTTCCACATCCCCCAGTTCAATACGAAACCCATCGAGGCTTACTTGCCTGTCTTTTCTTCCCAAAAGTTCAATTTGCCCTTCATGGTTCCATTTTCCATAGTCACCTGTCTTATAAAAGGTTTCTCCTTTTGAAGAGAAAGGGTTGGAAAGAAATCGATTCTTATTCATGACGGGTCTTTTACGATAGCTTGATACCACTCCCGCCCCTCCAATAAATATTTCCCCCGGTACTCCAACAGGTTGAGGCTTAAGTCGTTTATCTAAAATATAAAATTCTCCACCACTAAGAGGTTTTCCAATAATACTTCCCCTGTTTTCCTTTAAGTCCTTTTGGTTTAACCGGTAAACCGCTGCAAAACCTGATGTCTCAGTTAACCCAAACATATTGTATATAGAGGGTTTAGTTTCACCAAACTTTTCAAACCAGGGGATAAAAGCCTTATAGTCGAGTTGTCCTCTTCCCAGAGTAATATTTTTGAGGCTTAATTCCTTTCCTTCCTTCAGTTCTGCAACATTACTCATAAATTCTTTAAAGAACCCATGAGAGCAGTTGAGAAAAGTGACCTTGTTTCTTTCCAGTACATCATAGAAAAGTGACTGGTTTGTTGTTTTTTCCGGTGGAACAATAACAAGCTTTCCCCCGTAGAGTAAAGCTCCCAGCATTTCCCAAACAAACGATATATGGTCTGAATTGGAAAGCAACGCCCAGACATGCTCATCCTTAAGCTGAAATAGTTCTTCTGTTGCTTTAAAAAGCCTCATAAGGTTAAAGTGAGAGACTTCCATACCTTTTGGTTTTCCATTTGCTCCGGAAACATAATAAATAAAGGCTGTATCCTTAACTGATACCTCACTTTTAATAGGCTCTTTTTTCTCATTTGAGATTTTATTTATTGATGTCTCAAGGAAAACTATTTTTTTTGCTTTTTTATCAAAGCTATTTGACTTTCTGGTAGGTTTTATAAGTAAATTTACCTTGAAATCATTAAACATTATCCCAATTCTTTTATCAGGAGTTTTTGGGTTGAGGGGCAAACAGCAACCTCCGACCTTTAAAATACCAAGAATTACTGCTATCATTTCAATTGATGTATCCATGTATATAGCAGCGACATCCCCTTTCTTTAGCCCTTTCTTCACTAAGTGATGTGCAATTTGATTTGACATCGTGTCAATGAGCTTATATGAAACGCTTTTTTCCTCATAGGAAATTGCGATAGCGTCAGAACTTCTGTTTACTTCTTTGGCGAATTGTTCATGAATTGTTGTATCAACCTTATAGTTGGTATTTTTTCTTCCCCAAACATTAAGAATCTCCTCTTTTTTTTCTTTTTCAATAAGTGGAATGTTCAAAAGTTTTATTGATTGATCCTGAATAACCTTTGACAATATCATTTTCAGGCGATTTACCATCAACTTAGCTGTCTCTTCTTCAAAAAGGTCGGTACTGTAACGTAAAAAACCTTTAAAGCTCCTGGTTGTTTCGGTTAAGACAAATTCCAAATCGTAGTCAGATTTCTTCGAGTCAAAGGCAAACTGTTCAAAAAACACCTTTTCATCTTTCGGTTCAAAAAGCGGCTTTTTTCTATAATGAAATACCACCTGAAATAAGGGTGAAAAAGCAAGACTTCTTGTCGGTTTAACGGTATCAATTACCTTTTCAAAAGGAATATTACAGTTCTTGAAGGCATCCATAACAACAGTTTTTACCTCTTTTAAGAGGTTGGTAAAACTTTGTTTTGGGTCTGACTGTATGCGTAAAGCTATTGTGTTTTCAAAGCAACCAATTAAACGTTTTATTTCCCTAAAGTTTCTGTTGTCATACGGTGTACCAATACAAATATCTTGTTCTCCAGAATATCGATTGAGTAAAATATATAAGGCTGTAATGGTTACCATAAATGGCGTTACCTCCTCTTTTTTACTCAGCATAAAAATTCCTTCTGTTATTTCAGCACCAAGATCAAATTGAATTTGCGCTCCTTTACCACTTTTAATTGTTGGTCGTTTGAAATCAGTAGGAAGTTGAAGGCAACCAGGAATGTTACGTAAAACTCTTCTCCAGTAATTTAACTGTTGAACAAAAAGCTCGCTATTAAATATTTTCTTTTTCCAAGCGGTATAGTCAGCAAACTGGACTCTATAGTTAATAAGTTCAATGTCATTGCCCATTATTTTTTGTTTATACGCTTTCGTGAAATCCTCCAAAATCACTGTAAGGGAACGGTAGTCTCCTATGATTGGATGTACCACGAGTAAAAGTATATGTTCGTCGGGGTTAATGGAGTAAACAGTAACTCTGAGTAAAGGACACTCAAGAAGGTTAAAAGGTGTCCAAATTTCCTCTTCAATACTTTTTTGAACCTCAGCCAAACGGTCAGATTCCGGCATTGCCTGAAGGTCGATCGAGGAAATGGTAAACAAGTAATCGAGCATAATTAACTGTACGGGAAAGCCTTCTTCATTCCAGAAAGTTGAGCGAACTATTTCATAACGATCCAAAACTTTTTTAAAAATGTTTTGAACCATATTTTTATCAAATTCCCCGGTAATTTTTATTGCTTCCGAAAGGTTGAACTGTCCACTTTCCGGGTGAATTGTTTGAAGTAAAAAAAACTTTTCCTGAGCAAAGGAAAGGGGAACCATTCCTCTCTCCTGAAGAATGGTTAATGGTGGAAGTGATAGTATTTCCCTCTCTTCTATAATCCTCAGGAGTTGAGAAACCTTTTGGTCGAGGTTTTTTACCATCGAAGAAATATAAACTTCAAAAAAAGTAGCCATTTCCTTTATGGAACCTGTCTCAAAGCAAGAGGCATTGTATTTAAAAACCAGTTGAAATTCCTCTTTAACCTCTGTCACTTCAAGAAATAAATCAAATGCCTCAACCTGATGAACATTAATAAGAGGCAAAAAATTCACCTCGTCTTTTGCCTGATGAACAGGCTTGATATTCTTTTTCCAATCGTTCATATTAAAAGCAATGCGAAAGGGAAGGTCAACCAGTTCTTTATTTTTTACTTCCAGCTCCCTGATTATTTCCCTGAAGGGATAGTCTCCATTGTGCATTGCTTCCAGAAAGTTCTTTTGTACTTGATGTAAAACACCCTTAACAGTGTCATTGCTCTTAAGAAAGCTTCGTATTGGTAAATAGTTTGTGAAATTCCCCACTACGGAGAGAAATTCTAACTTCGACCTTCCAGCATACGGGGTTACAACGATTATTTCCTCCTGTTTAGCATAGTGAGAAAGCAACATATTAAAGGCACAAAGCAGAAAAGAAGAGGTATTTACATTTTCTTTAAATGCAATGGTTTTAATTTCCTTTGAAAGGGTTTTATTGAGTTTGAGAAAAAACTCCTTACCATTAAATTGTTTTATGGCTGGTTTATAGTTTTCTATGGAAAGGTTTAATTGATTGAGTTTTCCCGATAGTTTTTCATCCCAATATTTTTTTTGAGAAGTACCTTTTCTTCTCGGAACCATTTTTTCCTGCCAATCAATAAAATCAACATAGGTGCTTTTAACCTCTGGCAATGAAAAATCGGAGTCCTCTTCTGCTTTGTAAATACGGGGAAGTTCATTGTAAAAAACTGCTGTTGACAAATTGTCAAAAATAACCCGATGAAAGGTACACAGCAGGTAATAGAGGTCAGTATCTTTACGAAGAAGATTTACTCTCATCAGCGAACCTTGTTTATCATCAAATGCTTGCTGAGATAAAGAAAACAGCTTTTCCTGAATTTCCTCTTCAGAAGAATTAACGATGTCTTCACATTGAAAATCAACCTCTTTGTTAACAATTTCCTGATAGGTTTCTTCTCCGATCTTTATTATTTTTGCCTTAAGAAGAATATGACGTTTGGCTAGGTTATTAATACTTTTTCGAAGAAGAGTTTCCTTAAGAAACCCTTTTATTTTCATGC
>JADGAW010000085.1 GCA_015231815.1 Nitrospinota bacterium | reverse complement strand
TTAGTTGTTTTTGTATCTTCTTTTCAATCTTTTATCTAAAAATTATGGGCTCAATATTTTCTTCATTTCGTTTGAGCATAAAAATGCTCCTAGCAATTTCGGCAATCCTTATCATTGGTTTGGGGACTCTCTCTTACATGAATATTTCTCACAACAACGAAAATCTTGTAAATCAAGAGAAAAAAAATACCCGCCTTATGGCAGCTACTATTGCCAACAGTATCAAGAATATGATGATAACGGGCAATGCTCCCATTGTTCATGATTGGGTAATGGATACTAAAAAAATGGAAGAAGTTGTTGTCTTCCAGATATTGCGAAAGGATGGCAAAGAAGCCTTTGTTGATAATTCAACGATTCATGAGGTGAATAAGTTTATGGATGGAGATGTTTTTGAAGAACGAGATTTAAAAAATATGGAGAAGATGGAAACGTTTCCCATCTCTGAAGGAATATTAAAGGAAGTTGTTTCATCAGGAAAATCTCAGGCCTTTATGGAAAAAGTTGGTAAGCAGGATGTTATGACCCTTTATTCTCCCATAAAAAAAGTAGAAGATTGTATGGCATGTCACGGATATGACGAACATCCCGTACGGGCTGTTATTAGAATTTCAACGCCGATTGCTGAGTTAATTGATGAAATGAAAAAAAACCGAAATGAACTGTTACTGTGGTCTTTTCTAACAATTGTCCTTGTTGCTGTTTGTATTTATTTCTTTATTGACAAGGTGTTTGTTAACCCTCTTAAAATAATCGGGGTTCAGATGGGAACTGTTCGGGATGGTGATTTAACCCACGAATTAGAAGTAACTTCTGAGGATGAAATAGGGTACCTTCAAACGGTCTTTAATGAGATGGTGCAGGGAGTAAGAAAATCGTTACAGGATATCAACAACAATGCAGGGCAGGTGGATAAAGCCAGTCAGTCAATTTTTTCCAATTCCTCGAAAATGCTTGGTTCCTCCAAACGTGGAGCTTGGGCAATTGATGAGCTTTCCTCTTCAATGGAGGAGATGAGTGCATCTTACCGGACTGTTGCTCAGAACGTTGACAACGTAAATAAGGAAATTTCTAATATTTCAGGAAGCAGTGATGAAATGGAACTGTCCATAGAATCCCTCAAGAAACTGGTTGAGTCTTTAAGTCAGGCAATTGAAACAACCGGTGCCTCAATTGAGGAGATGAGAGCTTCCATAACCAATATTAATGGTGATGTTTCTCAAATTAATATCTCTGTCGATTCTGCCCAGTCACTTGCCTCTTCTTTGCTGGAAAATGTGGAAAACACCGATAAAGGTATTGCTGGAATTAATAAGTCGGTTGAAAATGTTACTTCTTCAATGAATTCACTTGCTGAAGAAATACAGTCTGTTGCAAAAAGTGCCAATGAAACGAAGGAGGTCTCTGATAAAACAGTACATGATGCTGAAGCAGGTCGAAAAACCCTTCTCGAAGCGGTCAGTACAATTAGGGATCTTGAAAAGGTAATGACACAGTCTGCTGAGGTAAATCTCAGTCTTTCCAAAAGTACAGAAGAAATTGGCGAAATCGTGAACGTTATTAGTGATATTGCTGAACAAACAAACCTCCTCGCTCTTAATGCTGCAATTGAAGCTGCTCGTGCTGGAGAACATGGAAAAGGCTTTGCTGTTGTTGCTGATGAGGTGAGAAAACTTGCTGAACGCTCTGCAAGTGCAACACAGGAGATTGAACGACTTATTACCGGAGTTCAAAAGGAATCTGTGGAGGCAACAAAAAGTATGAAGGAAGGCAAAATAAAGGTCGAAAACGGTGTTACTATTACTGAAGAGTCGAGCAAAACCTTAGAGACAATTGTTGCAGGAATTAATAAAACACAAAGCCTTATTGGTCAGATTGAAAAAGCAGTTAAAATTCAACTGGATTCCTCAAAAGTCGTTACCGAAGCAACAGGAACTGTTTCCAAGGAGACAAATGAAATGGCTGTCGCAACATCTCAGTTGAAACTTTCCAGCGAAGATATTTCAGATGGAGTGAAGCATATTAAATTGTTGGCGACTCAAATCATGAACGCAATGAAGGAACAGGAAAAAGCCGCTGACATGCTTGTATCTGCAGCCGACAATACGAAGGAAGCCTCAGGTGAAGTCCAGAAATCGGCTCATGAACAGACAGAATCAATTAAGGAAATGTCTCAGGCTATTACTCAAATCACCAATGAAGTAAGCGAGGTTCAAAAAGCCAGTCACGAACAATCTGAAACAGCAGACAATATTAACCTGAATATTCATACCTTAAGTGACCTTCTTCATGAGTCTTTGGAGATTGCTAATGGAACCTTTAGCGATTCAAAACGAATTTTCTCAGAAACCTCCTCCCTTAACAATACCATCTTTAAATTTGATATTGGTATTGAGGCTCTTATAACCATCGCTGAAAGAGACCATTTACGATTAGTAAATAATCTCAAGCAGATGGCTGATGGAGAGTTGGAGTTAGAAAGAAGTGATTTGGAGGATCATAACTCCTGCCGTCTTGGTCGTTGGTGTAATGGTCAGGGAAAGGAACGTTTCGGCGATGATGTAAGCTTTGTTGCACTGGAGACACCACATAAAGCACTTCACGAAACAGGAGTAAAAATATTCGAACTCTGTACGAAAAAGCAACAGAAAGAAGCGAAAGAACTTGTGAAAAAATTAGAGGAATACTCTCAAACTTTTTTAAGCCGGTTGAGGGAGTTGCAGGGAAATAGCTAATCTATAACAGTTTCAATTCTTCCTAAGTAGCCTTCATACTTGGAACTATTGGAGGGGATTTACTTAATCCTGTTTGGTTGGAGCTAAATTGCTGTTGACAATTGCGACAAAGGTTTCAATATCAAAGGGTTTTGTTATATATTCACAGGCTCCCAGTTCCTTTGCTCTCACATAGATATCTACTTCCATCATCCCTGTGAGGATGATGGTTTTTGGTAGTTGGATATTTTTTTCTTCCAAATGTTCAAGGACTTCAATTCCCGTCATTTCCGGTAGTCCCAAGTCTAGAAGCATAAGGTCAAAGCAAGATGCATCATCACATAGGGTTGTAATTGCTTCTTCGCCTTTTTGGAGTAGGGTTATTTCGTGTCCTTCGCTTGTGAGAAGATTATCTATAATATCCAGAATCATCTTCTCGTCATCAACAACAAGTATCTTCGCCATAATTTTTGTTAATAGGGTGAATCGTCATCAGGTTCTTCTTCGTAGTCATCTTCCAGATCTTCCTCATCATCCACAATGGTCATGGTGTTGAGAATACCAAGATATTCAGCTCGTTTGTCGTCACTGAAGATAACCGGTGTTTTTGAATCCTTAATTTTAATCGTTACAGTATCTGAAACAAAATGGGAAAGGGTTTCCAGTAAAAATACATTGTTAAGAGCAATGGTTATATCCCTTTCTTCGTATTTAATGTCGATAATATCTTCTGCATCTCCTCCAGACTCAAGGTTATTCACTGCTTCGAACTTAAGACTTCCAGCAGTGAAATAAAGCTTAATCATAACACTTGTTTGTTCAAGAACCTGACTTACTTTTCGAACAGAATTAATGAAGTCCTGTCTATCAATAGAAACCTCAACATCGTTTCCTTCAGGATATGCTTTTCTAAAATTAACGTAGGGGCTGTTGGTGGGAATAATTGCAAGCTCCATTCTGTTAAAGATAAAAAGAAGATGATTTCCCGCTTTCTTAATCGTGATATCCTGTGGATCACAGCTTCCCAATAAAAGGAGTAATTCTTTTAATGATGGTTTCGGGAGCAGAAACTCAAAACCTTTGTTTGTTTTTAACCTTTCAGGTTCCGGGTGAAAATCAATTTCAGAAAAAGCCTGTCCGTTTGATGCAACAAAGGTCAGTAAATTGTTGTTTTCAGGATCATAGGTAAAGAACATGTTATCCAAAGGCTTACTTGCCGTTGGAAAGACAGCAAAATTTACACTGTTGATGTATTGGGTTAATGTTTCGCTTTTAATGGTTAACAGTTCTTCAACCTCTTCATTGGAAAAATTTGGCAGGGTTGTAAAGGAATTGGGGTTTTTTGTTGGAAGATGAAATGAGCTTTTATTACACTTAATTTCAAGTTTTTCATTAACGAGCATTAATTCAACAACTCCATCATCCAATACTTTAACGATATCAAAAAGGATTTTAGCTTCAACACAAACCTTTCCTTCTGTTTTTACTGCCGCATCATATTTTCCAATAATTGTTTGATGTTTGTTGGTGGCATTGATTTTAATTCCACTATCCCCAATTGTTTCAATTAAACAAAAGGAAAAAATCCTGTCAATGTTTTTACTGCTAATAATGCCCTGTATTCTTTGAAGTCCAAGTGATAATTCCTGCTTTGCAATTTCAATTTCCATTCAAAAACCTCCTTTAATTATTTTTCAGAAATAATGTCTTCCAAAGGTAAATCTTTAAAAACACATAAATAGTGAATAGTCTAACCATAACCGTCTTATATCACTCATTACTCATAACTCTTCATAACTCACTTCTCACTTTTTACTCTTAATTCTAATGCCTGAAATGTCTCATTCCGGTAAAAACCATGGCAATGCCAAGCTCATTTGCGGCATCAATAATATCCTGATCCTTTATCGAACCGCCCGGCTGAATAATTGCCTTAATTCCGGCTTTTGCAGCGTTATCCACCGCATCCCTAAAAGGGAAAAAAGCATCCGATGCCATCATGGCACCTTCTGTTGGCTCACATTTTTTTGAGTTAGCAATGTTTACTGAATCTACCCGGCTCATTTGTCCGGCTCCAATACCGATTGTTTTGCCATTTCGAGCGTAAACAATTGCGTTAGATTTTACGTGTTTAACTACAGTAAAAGCAAACTTAAGGTCATTAATTTCTTTTTCTGTTGGTTTAATATCCGTTACAATCTTCCATGTGCTTTCATCATATACCGGAATATCGTTATCCTGAAGTAACATCCCTCCGGAAACAAACTTACCGTTTACTGCTGGCAATGCATTTTTATTAAAGTCTGCGGTGAGAAGTCGGATATTCTTCTTTTCCATAAGAAGTTTTAAGGCATCTTCTGAATATGAAGGAGCAACAACAACTTCAACGAAAATTTTTGCCAGTTCTTCCGCTATGGCAAGGGAAAGTTCTCGGTTTATTGCATAGACACCACCAAATGCTGAAATGGTATCGGTGTTATATGCGTTTGTATAAGCTTCTTCAATGGTGTCTGCCGTTGCACATCCACAGGGGTTTGTGTGCTTAATAACGGCAACTGCCGGTTTTTCAAATTCACAGGCAAGGTTGTAGGCAGCATCTACATCATAGATATTATTAAAGGAAAGTTCTTTTCCATGAAGTTGTTTTGCGTGGGTAATGCCTCCCTTTTCAAGGGGGTTGGAAAAAAAAGATGATAGCTGATGCGGATTTTCTCCATAACGCATTTTTTCTCTGTACCTCAGGGGAATTGTTGTCACACGGGTATGGTTAAGGGAATTTTCTCCAAGAACAACCTGAGAAAGGTGGTTTGAAATAATTGAATCGTAAAAGGCAGTTTGTTGAAAAGCAGCAACTGCTAATTTTTTTCTTAGTTCAAGAGTTGTTTTCCCGCTATTTGCATCAAGTTCCTGAATAATTTCTGTATAAAAAGAAGGCGATACCACTACCGTAACATCCTGATAATTTTTGGAAGCCGAGCGCACCATCGCAGGCCCACCGATATCAATGTTTTCAATGGTTTCTTCCAGACTTACCCCTTCTTTGTTAATGGTTTCCTCAAAAGGGTAGAGGTTAATGATGACCATATCAATAAAGGAAATACCGTTTTCCTCAGCAGCTTTACAATGTTCTGAAATATCCCTTCTTGCGAGAATACCGCCATGAACCTTTGGATGAAGGGTTTTGACCCTTCCGTCCATCATCTCAGGAAAACCGGTATATTCAGAAACATCGGTTACGTCGATGCCATTTTCCCTTATGTGCTTTGCAGAACCACCGGTAGAAAGTATTTTATAGTTGTGTTTTGTTAAGTTTTTTGCAAGTTCTATTATTCCGGTTTTGTCTGAAACACTTATTAACGCATATTTATTCATTTTCTTCCTCAAATTTTAAGATGGGTTTTCGTGCTGCAGTTGCTTCATCAAGTCTGGTTACCTTAACCTTTTGTGGAGCAGATGCAAAGGATTCTCCCTGTTTAATTTCTTCAGCGATGGCAATCAGGGCATCAATAAATTCGTCAAGGGTTTCCTTGCTTTCTGTTTCCGTTGGCTCAATCATCATTGCGCCTTTGACTATCAGGGGAAAATATATTGTAGGAGGGTGATAGCCTTTATCAATAAGAGCTTTTGCCATATTCAGGGTTGTAGAACCCTGCTCATTTTGTCTGGAGTCGGAAAGAATTGTTTCGTGCATACAAAAAGTACTTACAAAAGGAATATCGAAATGCTCTTTAAGTCGGGCTTGACAATAATTTGCGTTAAGAACTGAAAGTTTGGAAATTGAAGCTATATATTTATCTCCGAGGGAAAGAATGTAGGCGTAAGCTCTCAGGAGTACACCAAAGTTTCCAAAATAATGTTTTATCTTTCCAATGCTTTGTTCGTTTGAATAATCCAGAGAATATATACCGTTGTTGAAACAAATTTCCGGAACAGGAAGGTAGGGTGACAACTTATCTGAAACAAGTATGGGACCAGCTCCCGGACCTCCACCTCCGTGAGGGGTGGAAAAGGTTTTGTGAAGGTTGAGGTGCATGACGTCAATACCCATTTTAGCCGGGGAATATTGACCAATAATTGCATTGAAGTTTGCTCCATCACAATAAACCAAGCCGTCGTATTGATGAATAAGATCGGCAATGACTTTTATGTCCTTTTCAAAGAGTCCGACAGTATTGGGGTTTGTTAACATAATCCCCGCTGTTTCCTCGTTGATGGTTTTTCGGAGGTCTTCTATATGTACTCGGCCATCCTCTCCTGAAGCAAGAGGAACCGTTTCAAAACCTGCAATGGTACAACTTGACGGGTTAGTTCCATGAGCTGAATCAGGAATAATTATTTTGTTTTTTTTGGTGTTCCCCTTAATTTCGTGATACTTTTTTATGAGTAAGAGTCCGGTGAACTCCCCATGAGCACCTGCAGCAGGTTGTAAAGAACAAGCAGGAAAACCTGTAATTTGTTTAAGAGCTTCAGAGAGGTTGTAAAAAACCTCAAGACTTCCTTGAGAAATTTCTTCAGGAAAAGAGGGGTGAGAATTGCCAAAACCGGAAAGACCCGAAAGAATTTCGTTAATTCGTGGGTTATACTTCATGGTACAGGAACCTAAGGGATAAAAACCCTCATCGATGGAATAGTTCCAATGGGAAAGACGATGAAAATGCCGGACAACATCCGTCTCGCTCACCTCAGGTAATTCAGCAGCATTGTTGCGCAAGAAAGCATCGGGAATAGAAGGTTTAACGGTGTTTAGTTTATTCTCGTTAAAGCTTAAGTGTACGCCTTTTCTGCCTTTTACTGATTTTTCAAATATTAGTTTTTCTTCTTGAAACATAGCTTTTAATTGTAATTTTTTGGAGGAAAAATTATATCATTTTAATGTCCCAATTTTTTTGAAATATTCAGAGGAAATAGTAATGAGTGGTGAGTAGAAGGGTTGATGGGTAGAAGGGTTGGTGGGTTAAAGAGTGAAGAGTAATGAGTGGGTTAGGAGGTTAAAAGTTTGAGTCGAAGGTTTTGAGAGTCTTTAACTCCCTTATGAATAGTAAGTTTGTCACCTTCCTGCTTTCCTGACCTATAGACATTGCTGCAACTGGTGGTGTAATTTATTTTACTTCTTCGAATTCGGGGGTTTCTCTTACGGAAATAGCTTTGTAGTTCTGGGTCGCCTGACCAAACAAGAGCTTTAGTTTTATTTTCCTCTGATTGTTTTTCCAGCTTTTCATAAAACCCATTGAGAATGCCGTAAATAAAGGTTCTTCGGTGCTTATTTGCATCTATTCGGTTTTCTTTTTTGTATTTCTTCCATAAAACTTCGGAAATAGTAAAGAGAAAATCATGGGTATATTCTGCTTTCTCGATATTTTCAGGAGTACCAAAAATTTTAGTTTCCTCCCTTTTTTGTTTGTGTGTTGGTCATAGCTAAATATCCAGATGGTTTCAACAAAAAAGAACTTATTGAGAATAGTTGAAATAAGAGAGCTGATGGGACTTTTTCTGCCGACTTGACCAATCTCTTTATGGGAGTAATGCTGGTTTTTCCCCACCTCCAGAAGGGAAATATTGTGTTTTAACAGCAATTCACGTGCTTTTTTCATGGCACTTTCAGCTTCATGAAGGTTGGAACTCTCCGCAAGG
>JADGAW010000084.1 GCA_015231815.1 Nitrospinota bacterium | reverse complement strand
AAAAGTAATAGTGGAATCTGCTTCACTTTCCGCGTCAGAAATTGCCAGAAAATTACGGGAGGCAATATTTAATTTTGTTGACAAAGAGACTTTGCAGGATGATATGACAATGGTCATTATAAAAAGAGACTAACCATTACTAATAAAGATAATTAAACCAATTTACCTATGAAACAAAAAATAAAAAAACGAAGGCAAAATTTTGGAAATATTCTTACTTTCGTCACAGCACTCATTTTCTCTTCATTTATTTTGGAAAATGGCTTCGCCCAAAATTCATCACCTATTGAGGTCGCTGTGAACCCGGAAAAGCTGGAACTTACACAGGGAAAGACTGGAGAGTTTTCGGTTGATATAAAAATCCCTCAAGAACACCACGCCTATTTAAATGAAGGTGATGAAGGTTTTTTTATACCAATATCCATTAAATTTGATACCAAACACTTTAGTTCTATTAAAGTTGAAGCTGGAACCCGACCTGTGGGTACTCGGGAAGATTATGTAAAAGCACAGGTTTTAAGAGGAGAGGGAAAATTTCCCTTTACCATAACAGCTTATGATCACTTTGAAGGTGAACTCCTGATAAAAGTAATGTCGCAAATATGTAACGATATAACAAAGATTTGCTACCCCCCCAAACAACATAAGTTAATTGTTCCCATTATAAGCAAGCATGATTCAAACTATAAAGGTAATGTCAAAGTTAATAATTTAGCTGAAACCGAAACCTCATTTTCTGAGTCCCCATTGTCTATAGGAATGATTGTTGGGATAATTTTATTGATTATTTCATTGGGATTTTTATTCAACAGGTTAGGTGGCAAAAGCAAAAATATTTCACGAAGTTTTGGGGTAGTATTATTAATTGCTGCCATGTTTATTATGAGTAAAGACCTTATACCATTAATGAACGGTAACGGAAATAACTTTCACAAAGAAGAGTTTGAACAACACGGAAACCTTACCTGGCATAGAAACTTTGATGACGCTATAGAAAAAGCAAAGAAAGAAAAGAAACCTGTTTTCATTGATTTTTATGCATATTGGTGCTCAAACTGCCTTGCTTTTAGAGAGCTATCCCTTTCAGATAAAATATTAAACAGTGCATTACAGAGTGCTGTTTTATTAAAGGTTTATGATACAGACACAATTTTTGAAGACTTTAAAATGAAAAAAGAATATAGCCTTTTAAACATTGGGCTTCCTTTTTTTGCTCTTCTTAGGTCGGATGGAACCTTTTATTGGAAAACAACGAAGTATGATGATGTTACAGCTATAGATGAAAAAATCAGCGAACTACTCTCCAATAAGTAGTTGAAAGAAGGTTGCATATAAGGTAAAAAGAAAATCTAATGTACAGGCTTTGATATTCAATCTTTTTATAAATCGGGGTTTAACTTAAGCTTGAACTGTATTCATCACGATAACCTGGAAGATCTTCGGTACAAAATCACCTTTAATTATTTCTTGACTATTTCAACCGTTCTCGCATAATAAGTAAAAATAAAACAATTTTCGAAATATCATGAATGATCACTCAATTCTCATTATTGCTGACTCTAAATCTGATATAGAAATTCTTGTAAAAACTATTGGCGACCTTTATGAGGTAAATATTGTCATGAGTGCTCAAGACGCCTTGTCGTTTTTTGAAGAAAGCACCCCCAGCCTTATTATTCTTGATGCAGAAATGCAGGGAATGGACGGTTATGAGATTTGCCGAAAAATCAGAGAAAACCAGAAAACCCACTTAACCCCTATTATCATGATTACAGGAAAGGATTGTGATGATGATATTGATAAGGGACTTGATGAAGGAGTTGATTTTTTCATCACTAAACCGCTGGCAAGAGAGGTGTTGTTTGGAAGAATATTTGCCGCTTTTAGAAAAGGTTCACATAATAGGGAAAAAGAAAAAATACAGAGTGTAAGAGACGATATAACCACATTGTTGCATACAGAGAGCGAGATTGAACATAAGTTACAAGAAGTCGTTCATGTCCTTAAAAAACAATTAAATGTTGATGTTTGTTCGATATTTCTCTACGATTCTCTGGCAGATAGTCTTGTTTTGGAAGCAACTTCCGGTTTGGAAATCAACCCGGATATCAAGTTTGAAATTATTGCAAGTGAGGGGGTTAGCGGATGGGTTGTGAAAAACCGGCAATATGTAAATATTCTTGATTTAAAAACATGGTCTGATTCCGAAATCATAACCGATATCAACATAAACCGGTATAAATCTTTATTATCAATGCCAATTGTGACCAATGAAGATGTTCATGGGGTAATTAACTTTCAAACAATAGAAACAAGAGAGTTTAATGAGGAAGAAGTTCAAGGGATGGCAATGATTTGCAGCCAGCTTGCCGACGCAATTCATAATGAGGCACTTAAGAAAAAGCTTCAGGTCAACCTTGACTCCAAGGAGTCGAATGAAGATATTGCTGCCGACGATTTTGTTGGAAAAGGTCAGCTTATTAACAGAACGAATAAATTTGTCAGCAAAATGGCAATGAACAACGAACCAAGTGTAATTACCGGAGAAATCGGAACAGGAAAAGGGTTGATTTCCAAAATGATTCACCTCGCAAGCCCCAGAAAAAATGGTCCGTATATTAAAGTCGATTGTAGCACCTTTCAAAAGGAAACAAGGGGAGAGGAACTTGTTGGAAGAGAAATAGAGGAGTATGGTTCCTTATCCATCGTAAAACGAGGTCTTTTTGAAAAAGCAGATAAAGGTACGCTTATGTTGGACAATATTGAGCAACTTGATAATGTTTCTCAAATCAAGCTTCTTATGTTTATTGAAAGTGGTACTTTTAAACGCCTTCCCAACAACACCCTGAAAAAATCTAATGTAAAGATTATTACCTCGACGAACGTCAACCTTAAGGTACTTGTGAATGATGGGCTCTTTGATGATGGTCTTTACGATGTATTAATGCAGAATGAATTCAAAACAAACCCGCTAAGGAAAATGAAGCGGGATATTCCAGAGCTCTGTAATTATTTCCTGAAAAAACTCTGTCGGGAATATAACAAACCCAATATAAAACTTTCTGAAGCTGCTGAAAAGAAAATCCAGTCATACGATTGGCCCGGAAATGTATCAGAGTTGGAAGCAGTATTAGAAAGAGCGGTAGTGGTCTCTGGGAAGGAAATAGAGAAGGACATGCTTTATTTTTATTCTCAAACCGAACGGGATAAACCGACCTATAACCTTTTTAACTATTCATGGCTTGCAAAAATTCTTAAAATGAATATTTTTCCCGACCATATTGGTAAGGTTGTTTTAGTCGGATTTTGGGTCTCAATTTTTTTCCTTCTTTTATATCCTCAAAATAACACCTTGAACTCAGCCTTTTGGTCGTTAGGTTGGTTTTCATTATTTCTCACAGCCTTTTTATTTGGGCGAATATTCTGTTCTATTTGTCCATTTATGGGTACAGCGGAAATTGTGAGAAAATTCAAAAGTTTCGAAAAGGATCGTCCGGTATTTGCGGCAAATCATGGTCATAAAGTAATAACGGTACTTATTATTTTAATTTTTTGGATGGAGGGAAGCTTTTCATTTTATAGCAATTCATTCTTTACAGCTATTTTGCTTCTTTCCATAACCTTAGGAGCGGTTGTTTGTTCTATATTTTATTTAAGACGGGTTTGGTGTCGCTATTTATGTCCAACAGGAAACCTCATAGGAATATTTTCCCTGACCTCCTTTCTTTCAGTTAGTGCCGACAAGCATGTATGTATGTACCGTTGTAAAACCCACAATTGTTACACGGGCACTGAAACAGAACCCGGTTGTCAGTTATATTTACACCCCTATGCAATTGAGAACCCAAGCCAGTGTGTTTCTTGTATGCAGTGTCATAAAAATTGTCCCAACGATTCGGTAAAATTAAACCTGCAGTTTCCCGGAACAGGGTTTTTGTCGATGAGCTCTTCCACAAGGTCTTTTGCCTTTCTCACAACAGTGCTGTTGGGAATTTTACCTGTTGAATATGCTGTTTCTCTGCTTTCAGAGTTTGGTTTTCAGGTTAACGGGGAAAATAAGCTATTTATTTATTCAGCGACTTTTATTCTTTTTGCCTGCGCTCCAATATTCATGTTGCTGTTAATTGAAAGAATCTTTGGTCGCTTGAGCTTGAAAGATTCAGTTTCACGACTGAGTTTATCGGTTTATTCGTTGCTTCCCATGGCACTTTTTGGATACTTGTCTCTATACGGCATGAAATCAGTAGCTTGGGTTGAAACCATGATTACAGACTCTTGGGGCTTACATATTGATTTCTTTTCAGCTAATTTTGTTTTTAAAACCTTTGCCGTTATTGGAGTAATTATTGGAATGATTGGGACAATTCACTCCTTTTACCGGCTTTACCGAAGCGACATTGAAACCTTTGCCGTCAACAGAAAAATGGTGATTGGTTATTGCTTATTTTTATGCCTCTACCTCATAAGCTATATTGCCACAGTTCTTCACTCCTGACCGAGTTGATGAAAACTGTCTTTTGATGAAATCGCATAGCTAAGATTTTGTTAAAAGTTTGACTAAACTTATTTAATGAAGCAGTTTTAAGTTTGTTTCTTTTCATCCTTTATTTTGCATTTCGTAGAAACTTATATATCATATATACGGTATTAACAATGGAGGTAGAATGACAACGCAAATGATTATTAAAATTGAACCGGAAACAAAGTTGAAACTCTCAAGGTTTGCTCAATCAGAAGGGAAAAATACCAGTCAGGTTGTGAGGGAGCTTATATATTCCTACATTAATGATAGGGACATGGGGGCATACATTGACAAAATTTGGGAAAGTGGAGGTAAAAAGTTAAAAGAAAAGAATATTCAGCCAGAGGATATTGGAAAAATAATTAAAGAAGTCAGAGCTTCGCAAACATGAAGGTGGTTATTGACACGAACGTGCTTGTTTCTTCTTTTTATGGAAAAGGGTCTCCACGTAAAATAATTGATTTGTGGAAAAATGGTGAAATAATTGTTTGCCTTTCAAAAGAAATCGTTGACGAATATATCTGAGTATTTCAACGCCTTGGGTTGGAAAAAGAATCACAGCAAATAACGCAGTTATTTGCTCAAGGTTACAATTCAATTTTTACTTCAAAAACAAAAAAATTAAACATTGTTGAAAATGATCCGGATGACAACAAGTTGTTCGAATGTGCTGTTTCTTTAGGTGCTAAATATATTATTTCAGGAGACAAGGAAGTTTTGTCGATTGAAAATTACATGGGGATAAAGGTCTTTACTCCCTCCCGGTTTATTGATGAAATTTAGTGGTTAAGGTGGAGGTTCATGTTTTGAATTGCCTGGCCCGAGGCGCCTTTAATGGTGTTGTCGAGGGCTGAAGTGATGATGAGCTTGTTGGTACGGACATCAAAGGTTAAAGCGATTTCTATGTTGTTGGTTCCTGCAACATTTTTTATTTCCGGCAATGCATCTGTTATATCCACGTAAGAGTCGTTTTGGTAGAAATCCTTGTATTTTTGTTTGAGGTCTTCAAGGGAAAAACTTCCTAAAACATCAACAATAATTTCAGAAATAATACCGTTTTTGAAGCTACCCACCTGAGGAACAAAGGTCATGGTAATTTCCTTTCCTCCAAAGAGTTTTGCCCCTTGTTCCATTTCAGGGGTGTGCTGGTGAACTCCAACCTTATAAGCACGAATATTTTCCACCGGATTAGGAAAGCCCATATCTTCCACAGCTTTACGTCCTGCTCCAGAAATACCAGATGTGGCAACAATGGTAACATTTTTATTTATCTCAATCCCCGACTTTAACAGCGGAACAAGAGCAAGAATGACAGAGGTCGGGTAACAACCCGGACAGGCTATCAGGCGAGACTTTTTTATCTCCTCACTGTTGAGCTCAGGCATTCCATAAGCTGCTATTTCCAAATATTCGGGGTAAGGATGGCTAAATTTATACCAATCCTCATAGTCCTTGGGGTTTATTAGACGAAAGTTTGCCGACAGGTCAATTATCAATGCATTGGTGTTGTCGTATAGTTCCTTTGCTACTTCAAAGCCCTCCCCATGTCCAACGCAGAGAAAAAATATGTTGGTGTCGTCCTTGAACTTTTCTAGGTCATATTTTTCAAAGGGTAGAGAAAGCTTACCCTTAAGCTGAGGATAAAATTCCTCAACGCGTTTTTCCTCATCTGACGAAGATGTAACGTGTTTAACCGTAACATTTTTGTCGTTGACGAGAATGTTGAGAAGGTTTTCCGCTGTTATTGCTCGACCACCAATTATTGTAATGTTTTTCATTGCATTTGTTTTTATAAAACTGTAAAAGTGAATCGTGAGAAGTGAAGAGTGAGTGGTAAATAGTTAAAATTTCTCTTCACTCATTACTTCTTACTCTTCACGAACTAAATTTTTCCTTTTATCAGCGAGTCAACGGCAGTTGGATCAGCAAGGGTACTGGTATCACCGAGGTTCTCCAACTCATTACCCGCAATTTTTCTAAGAATTCGCCGCATGATTTTACCGCTTCTTGTTTTCGGCAAGGCAGGAGAAAACTGAAGTTTGTCCGGTGTTGCTATTGGGCTTATTTCTTTACGAACATGATTAATGAGTATTTTTCTCATCTCTTCAGTTGGTTCGTGACCATCTTTTAAGGTTACGTAAACATAAAGAGCCTCGCCCTTAATTTCGTGAGGATATCCAACAACAGCAGCCTCTGCTACTGCTGGATGACTTACCAGAGCAGATTCAACCTCTGCCGTACCAATTCGGTGTCCTGAAATATTAATAACATCATCAACTCTTCCCATCAGCCAGAAATAGCCGTCTTCATCAAAGCGGGCACTATCTCCTGTGAAATATTTTCCTGGAAACCGGGAAAAATACACTTCCTTAACGCGAGTGTTTTCTGGATCTCCGTAGGTTCCTCGAAGCATTCCAGGCCAAGGTTTTTCTATTACAAGGTAGCCGCCTTCGTTTACTTTTGCAGGTGAACCGTCCTCTTTCAGAACCTTTGGTTCAATGCCGGGAAAAGGTCTGGCAGCAGAACCAGGTTTTAACGTTGTTGCACCGGGTAGGGGAGTAATTAATATTCCTCCTGTTTCTGTTTGCCACCATGTATCAACAATTGGCAGTTTTTCCTTACCAACGTTTTTGTAATACCACATCCATGCCTCGGGGTTAATAGGTTCTCCAACAGTTCCAAGAATTCTTAATGAAGAAAGGTCATTTTTATTCACCCATTCCTCTCCATCTTTCATAAGTGCTCTAATAGCTGTTGGAGCAGTATAAAAAATATTTACCTGATGTTTGTCCACAATATCCCAGAACCGTGAAGGAGTGGGGTAGGTTGGAATTCCCTCAAACATAAGGGTTGTTGCTCCGTTACTAAGTGGCCCGTAAATAATATAACTGTGTCCGGTAATCCACCCAATATCTGCTGTACAGAAATGAATGTCTTTTTCCTGATAGTCAAATATCCACTGGAAAGTAATGTTGGCATACAGCAAGTATCCGGCTGTTGTATGGAGAACTCCCTTAGGTTTACCTGTCGAACCTGAGGTATAGAGAATAAACAGTGGATCCTCTGAATTCATTTCCTCTGCAGAACATTTAGCGTTAATATCCTCAGAATTTATTTCCTCGTGCCACCAGAAATCACGTCCTTCAACAAAGTTTACCTTTTCTCCGGTTCTTTCAACCACAATTACCTTCTTAACCGTTGGGGATTCTTCGAGAGCAGTGTCCACTGTGTCTTTCAAAGGAATACTTTTTCCTCCTCGAACTCCCATGTCAGCAGTAATGACCATGCAGGATTCTGAGTCATGAACCCTGTCCCTTATAGCGTTGGCACTAAAGCCGCCAAAAATAATACTGTGAATTGCTCCGATTCTTGTACATGCCAACATGGCAAAAGCAAGTTCTGGTATCATCGGCAAGTAAATGGTTACGACATCTCCCTTTTTAATGCCATGCTTTTTCAAAACATTTGCAAAGCGGTTAACTTCATAGAAGAGTTGTTGGTAGGTGTAGCTTCTATATTCTCCGTTATCACCTTCCCAAATAATTGCAGCTTTATTTCTGGTCGGAGAATTTAAATGCTTATCTATACAGTTATGACAAACGTTAAGCTTTCCTCCGCTAAACCACTTTATTTCAGGCTTGTGAAAATCCCATTCAAGGGTTTTATCCCATTTTTTAAACCAGGAAAGTCGTTTTTCGGCTTCATCAGACCAAAACGCTTCAGGGTCAGCTATAGATTTTTCGTATAAATCCTCGTAGTCAGCAATACTTTTAATATGGGCATTGGCACTGATTTCTTCAGGTGGTGGAAAAACCCGGTTTTCACTGGATAAAACGTCAATTTTATTTGTATCGGACACAGTTATATTATTTACGGGCCACTTAGTAACGGAGCAACAACCCTTATGTTTGAGGGAATTCCAACCTAC
>JADGAW010000083.1 GCA_015231815.1 Nitrospinota bacterium | reverse complement strand
AAGAAAAAAGATAAGGGAAAAGATGAAAAAGGTCAGATATTCTCTTATGGTACGAAACTTCCAAAAAGGATACTCCTGTTCGTTGTGTTTTTTTAATAAGATAAACGCACCAACATAATATATTACGAGAGATGCTAGAATTCCTCCCCAGTCATCACTTTCATAAATAAATAAAGAATCCAACAATACTGAGACATAGCTTTTAAAGCGAATAAGAATATTAAGACCAATGTCAACCTGAGCTCCTTCATAACCAGATGAAATGGACATTCCTTTAGTAACCAAATAGAGAAGAAGGGCAATGACATAAGGTACAAGGTAAAAAAGCTCCTTCCAATGTTCTTTAATACTTTTTGATTGATTAAGAAAATTAAAGACATAGAACACAAAAAATACCGTAACAATAAGGGGAAATGCAACCTCGTACGAGAATGCCAGTCCATAAAAAGGAATATAGGAAAGTAGAATAAACGTGACTTTTTTCCTGCCATCTTTTGCCTCTAATCCATGAAGGAGAGATAAAAGTGTCGATAAAATCAGAAAAGAATTAAACAAAGCTCCGCCAAAGGAAACATGAACTCCCTCTATGTACCTGTTTACCCCATAAACAGAGAACAAAATGACTATCGGGTACATGTATGTTAGGGGAACTCTAAAGCGTAGAAGTAAGCGGTACAGTAAGGCAATATTCAGAAGATGAAGTAAAAGGCTAAAATAAAAACTATGCTCCTCTTCTACTAAATCTTCTACTAAGGTGGCGAAAAACAAGCGTACCGGTTGAAACCTGTTTTGTGCTACATGAAGCCAGTCAATTGTTACAGCAGATTTTTCAAGAATTCCGCCCGTTCCACCAGCTGCAACTGTCAGGTAATCATCCCCCCAATACCAAATACCAAACTGTTTGGAATAAACAAAAATCGTAAAAATTGAAATAATTACAAAAAGAATGACATGTTTCGTTCTTGTGTTCTCTGGTTGCCTCAACATTTATTAACTTAATTTGACAAAAAATTATAAAAAAAAGGCTATTTTACACGTATACAGACATAAAGACTATTTTATGTATGAACTGAAAGCATGGAAAACTTTTATATAAAATGAGCTTCTGAGAAATCTTTCATGAAAGAAAGAGGTGATCATTAAGGGTAAAATAACCCTTCGATAATGGTACATTTAATAAAAAAATGTTAGATTCTAAAATTACAGAAAATAAAAAACAGTTCATTGTTCTTTTCATTATCCTTGTCTTTACTGTAATAACCTATTCAAAGCAGTGGGGAATTTGGTATTGGCAGGATGACTACCTGACAATTCAAGCTGGTGGAGCCGGGGGGGTAATTGAAAAATCAATTAAAACAGTTAACTGGCTGTACGACAGTCAAAACAGATTTCAACCTGCACGACTGTTCTTGGCAACCTTAGTTTCTGATATTATTCCCGAAGAATATAACTTCGGATATAGTCTCACACTGCATTTAATTAACCTTACATTACTCTACCTTCTCTTATTAAAGTTTAGAATTCCAATTTTTCACATCTACTCCATTGTCATTTTGTTTTCGGTTTATGGGGTAAACAGATATATAGAGGGAGTTCATGTTGCCTCCGGCGGCACTGTTTTCAATAGTTTTTTAATCTTATCGACCTTACTCACACTCATTATTGGCATTGAAAAGAACAATAAAAAAGAACGATGGATATGGTTCTTCTTCTCATATTTTTTCTTTTTATGCCTTGCTTTTTCCTATGAAATTGCCTTCCCCCTGTTTATAACTGTTGCCTATGTTTTTTATCTATTTGATTATTTAAAAAGCTCCAAAACAATTAAAACCCACTGGAAAGATTTTATTGCTTTAACTCCATACATTCTGGCTCTTGCTTTATATCTTGTCTCCAAAGGACTGAACCTATCGTCGGGATACGATGGTGCTCAACTAAACATCAGTTTTGATATCTTCATAAAGTTTCAGAGTTATTTACGAGCCTTATTGTTACCCCTCACCACTTTTAATTTACATATGCATTGGGAAACCGTAATGCTGGCATTACTCGTTTATTATCTGGGTATTACCTTTATTATAAAAAAATGCTCAAAAATTGTTGGGGCAAACTGGGATCTCTATAAAGAAAAAGATAAGCTTTACTTTTTACTCTTTTCTTTATTCTTTTTTCTTTCTTCATTAGTTTTGTATATCTTAAACAGTTGGGGAACTCCGACATCAGTAATGCACCATCACCTCTATATTTTAACCATTGGTTTTTCCATGCTTTTGGTAACCCTTCTCTTTTCTTTTGACATTATTATTACCGGAGATTACCAAAAGGTTTACAGGGGAGCCATTCTTTTCTTAATTATTCCACTATTTCTTTCTTCATTTATTAACAGTAAAGTGGTTTATGGAAAGGATGCTGGAAAAAGAGCACACATTATTCACAACATAAAAAAGACGGTACAGGCAAACATTCCGGATTCTAAAGAAACTGACGCAATAATTTTCAAGAATTTCTCCTTCCCCCACGACCTCTCTAACTTTGGTTTAAGTCATATGGACGGAGCACTGCTCAAGTGGTTTCATTATGAGCGTTACATACACTCCGGGAGCGATATCGTGTCGTTTAAAGATGGAATCATTACCTATAAAGGTCCTGTTTCCTACTACATTCAAAGACATAATAAAAACGTTCTTACCGTAGAAAATAATCGGGCTGAGATTTTCTACTTTGATAAATCAGCAGAGAATGTCCTTACCTATAAGGACTTTATTGATTTTGAAAATAAGGAAAATCTTCATCAACAAAAACAAATAATGAGCAATGATGATTATTTCTTATCGAGAAGAAAGATGAAACTTCTTTTAAAGAACTCAGAAAGAAAAGGATATATTAAAGTGATGTTCGATAAAGATATAGATTTGTCCTTTATTAAGAACTCATTAATTCTTGTCAACTCAAATCCCCTTGACCATATTTACATACATAATAATGAAGTTTATCTGGATATTAACCATCTCAAACAAAAGGCAAAGTATCTGCTTGTTGATATCGTGGGGGGCTTTATTCAATACGACCTAAACAAAACCATCAATAAAGTTTCTTTATCTGACGATTTTCAAGGGGAGGAGCTTAAGGTTACAGCCGGTAATGAACTCTTTAGTATCCTCTCAGAAAAAAACTACCAACTGGGGGATATTCTTTCATTTAATGATACATTGCACTATTTCACCTTCATTGACTGGCATCAACCTGAAATAGCTTTTCGGTGGAATAAAGGCAGCAAATCCAAAGTAATTTTGACCATTGATAATTTTCCTCCAACAATACAAAAACTTCATTTACAAATTACCGGAATGTCACATGGAAAACAAATGGTGTGGATTTACATAAACAACACTTTGGTAGGAAAAGAACTTTTTTCAGGACAACCAGAAGTAAAGTTTTTTGAATTTGATGCAAACCTCATAAAACAATCTCAGGAAAACATAATTGAATTTCAAATACCCGGAGCAAAAAGTCCTAACACTACTGACCCAAGGGTTTTTGGTTTTGCACTGAATAAAATCGGTCTTCTTTACTAAAGCGAAGCGGTATAATTGTAACCTCCTGTATAAAGCACTGTTTCCGAAGGGAAATAGTTTTCAAAGATGCTATAAACATTCATCTCACTAAAAAAATAACCTTTCATCTCAGATTATGCACAACAAAAGTTTTATGGAAACCCTGAAGGTTTTTCTCAGTAAAAGAATGATTGTTGCTCTTCTTATGGGGTTTTCCTGCGGGGTTCCGCTTCTGTTAACAATTTCGGTACTTCAGGCGTGGATGAGGGAGGAAGGGGTTGATCTTGGAACCATTGGACTCATGGCCCTTGTAGGACTTCCCTACACCCTGAAATTTTTATGGGCTCCTTTAACCGACAGATTTACCTACAAACTATTAGGACGAAGACGAGGCTGGCTCTTACCAATTCAAATAGCGTTGATGCTTGCCATATCCTGGCTTGGTTTTTCCAATCCTGCAGAAAACCCGTGGATGCTTGCCGGAGTTGCTGCTTTGGTAACTTTTTTTTCTGCAAGTCAGGATATTGTTGTGGACGCTTACAGGAGGGAAAGTTTAATTGACGAGGAGCTGGGGCTTGGCTCTGCTCTTTATGTCAATGGTTATCGGGTTGGAATGCTGCTCGCCTCAGGTGGAGGATTGATTCTCGCCGATTTTATTTCATTTGCCTGGGTTTACCAAATTATGGCTCTCTGTATGCTTATAGGAGTTTTTACCACCCTCTTTGCAGATGAACCGGATGTTCCTGAACAAAGTACTCCTCATAGTTTTAAGGAAGCGGTTATTGAGCCTTTTGTTGAATATTTCAGTCGTGATCAGGCAATACTGTTTCTTACCTTCATTCTTTTTTATAAGGTAGGCGACACCATGGCAAGCAACATGACCATGCCTTTTTACATTGATCTTGGCTTTACCAAAACTGAAATTGGAGCAGTGGTAAAACTGTTTGGTTTTTGGGCAACTATTCTTGGTGGTCTTTTAGGGGGGGTAATTATTTTAAGAATTGGTATTTACTCTTCTCTTTGGTTTTTTGGAATTTTACAGGGAGTTTCCACAGCAGGCTTTGCATTACTTACTGTCATTGGGAATGAAACATGGGCTTTGGCAGCGGTCATTGCCTTTGAAAACCTCAGTGGCGGTATGGGAACCACCGCCTTTGTGGCTTTTATGGCAAGCCTTACCGACAAAAGATTTACCGCAACCCAATACGCTCTTCTCAGCAGCTTGATGGGAATTCCCCGAACAGTTTTATCTGCTCCTACAGGCTATATGGCTGAATATATGAGCTATGAATGGTTTTTTATTTTTTGTGCCCTTATTGCTATCCCCGGACTTTACCTCCTCACACGCTTCGCAAAACCAAAAAGCACCTAAATACTTCATATAAAAATATCCTTAATGTTTTACTCTTGTTACAGAAGCATAGAGTAGAGTTTCTAATTGATTGAAAATGACTGTTTGTTGTGTTTTTCTCATGTCATTGCTAAAATGATTTTTCAATAAAGCAAACTTACTTACCTTTACAAAAAGTTAACTATAATTTATTTTGGAGGAGCAATGAAGGCGACTCAAAAAAGAAATAAAAATCAAAATATTACCATCGAAGACCTTAAGAAACTAGCAAAGGAAGTAGGGGTAAAAGCGTTCAGAGGTAGCTCATCAATGACTATGAATGATCATTACAACGTTCTTCTTAGTTTAAAAGAGAATTACCTATGGGGGATTGACCATCAAAGTTGTTCTGATATATATAATAAAGCTTTAAAAAACTAGCCTAAAAACAACCCTTATTTAACCTTCTTGATATTTGTAATACAGCAAAACATTGACACGAATGATAAATTAAAAAGAAATAAGCACAATAACCGATACCGTTGAAGAGATACATTTGTTATCTGAAAGACTTTTGTTATCAGATGTTTTCAGAGGAGTTGAGAATAGATATAAAATACGACTTCTATACAATGAAACAGATAAGATTACTGCTGAACAAGCACAGATTGCTGAGGGGTCAATTCACAAAGGAGTCTTTATTATTACAGCTGCTGTACTATTTTCAAAAGATAAATAATTTCAACGAAAAAGAGTACTCAAACTCTTTGCTCTCGGACATGAGCTTGGACATGCATGTTTACATAGAGACAAATTAGCAAAAATTGGTTCAAATGAAACTCAAAAAGAAGACATTGAAGCGTCACTGTTCTCAGCATTCCTTTTAATGCGAAAAAAATTAGTTAGTGACAATGTTGCAAAACTACTTTTCACTCTAAGTGTCAAACAAGCCAAGGAGGAAGACTACCTTAAGGAATTGTCGAACTTGCCACTTCATGATTTTGACTTCAAGTCAATTAACGTCTAGGTACTCTATCAATTATTATTTTTATCACCCTTATGCGCATTACGGATTTCCCACTTTAATCAGCAGGGGTAGTCAGATTTTTTCAGTGTGCGGAAAATGAGGGAAATAAATGCGCCGAGGGTGGTCATAATATTGGGCAGGTAATGAATTCCCTCGGTGAGAAGAGATTTCTTTTTTCGAGCCATAAACATTAAAGCGTTTAGGTCAACCATATCAATGGGAGTACGAACCTCCTCAAGATCGTCAAGACTAAAACTGAGCCTTTTTTTCCCCTTGTCCCGCTCATCGGTGTAACGTACCTCCAGCGACAATTCATCCTTGTTCATGGCGAAAGAAATTAAAAGAGCCTTTTCTTCATCAATAATGAAAACCAATTCAAATTTATTCATAAAGAGTCCGAAAAACCGTGAAAGCGGCTTTAAAACTCTCTTCTTTTGATATGTGCCTAATCCAGCATTAAAAAGATACTCAAAGAAACGGTTTCTGGTCTTTTTTTCCGGCATTCCCTGAAGTTCAAAAAGATAAAGCCAGATAAAGGAAAAACCCAGAAAGTGAACAAAAAAGCGTGGAAGCGTTTTCCCCTTTTTAAAGGCATAAGGAATCCCCTGAACGTTTCCATAGCAGTAAGCAAGAAGGTTCAGCAAATGTTCTCTGCTCATTTTTTCCAAATGAATAACTGCTCCGTAGTTATTGTATGAATCCCAGTTATAAGACTCAATAAGGTTTTTTTCCCGGTACTCCCGAAATATCTGGGTTCCCGGATAGGGGGTCATGACAAAGAAAAGTGCTCCATGTTCTATTCCCAGCCGATCTACAAACTCAGGATATTTTTTAACGTCCTCCTCCGATTCGTTAGGATGCCCAATAATAAAAAATGCCTCCAGCTTCATGTTGTGTTCCTTCACCAAACGAATTGCCTCTTCATGCTTACTGTTGGAACCACCTTTTCGTAAAAGCTTGAAGGTTTCCGGGTTCGGGCTCTCAATTCCAATCTGTAGTTTTTTAAAGCCAACCCGCTTCATATCTTTGAGAAGATGCTTACACCGAATTACATCGTTAGAGCGAGATTCCGTAATAATATTGAAGTTGGTAAGATTTTTCTTAAACATTAACTCAACGATTTTTTCCACCCTTTCGGCATCAAACATAAAAACCGAATCCCAAAACTTAACCACCCTTTGTTGATTGGGATCGTGAAGCAGTTCGAGCTCGGCGACAAAATGCTCAGGGCTTCTATTTCTCAACATTTTATTGACCATATCATTGGAGCAAAAGGTGCACTTTGCAATGCAACCTCTCGAACTATAGACTGAATCTATGGAATATTGATCACCCGCTTCTCCAAAACGACTTGGTCGGATTTTTCTTAAAGGCATTGGCAAAACATCGAGGTTTTCAATAAGAGGTCTGTCGAGGTTATGAATAATTTCCCCCTGATCCTTAAAGGATAGTCCCGCAACATGCTTACTTGCTCCTTCCAGAGTTAGTTCTCTCAGGGTTAACTCCCCTTCCCCTCTGATGACCGCATCAACATTAGGGTTGGCAAGAACCTCATCAGGCAAAGCTGTTGGATGATAGCCGCCAAGAACAACAAATGCCCCCTCTTCCTTTGCAACCTGAGCAAACTTTTGAGCACTGTTATAACCGCAGGTCATGGCGGAAATTCCGACGAGATCAAAGCGACTTTTTCTTATAGACTGCCGGAATTTTTCGTAAGGATTTTTTTCATATACGCCAACAGGAATTTGAATATCATCAACATCTTGTTCAATAAAAGCTGCTAAATGACAAAGCTCTGTAAGGTCTGAAGAAAAGGTGTAACTGGGAGGTTCCAGTCGTTGAATTCCCTTCAGTAAAGCAACTTTTTTAAAACGTCCCATATTTTTTTACATTGTAGTATCTGAATTTCTCTTATTTACCATTGGTGAGAGAGGTAGGTATTTTACTCATTCAGTGGCAAAAAGACAGCCTAAACAGAGAGAGTTTTTGCCTCATTTGAGAATTACGTTCCCCCGTTATTTAATTTCTGAGATAAACTTGGGAGATTGGATGAGAAAGATGAAAGAGATTGTAAACTCAGAATTCCGAACATGTGTCCACGTCAAGACCTATGCTTTTTGAAGAAAGCATGTTTTCAGAACAATTGTTCCTTTACCTTTGCCACACTCAACTTCTTCATCTTTAGAGGTAAGACGAATATTTTTATAGACTGTTCCCCTTTTTAGGGTGGTGGAAGAGCCTTTTACTTTTAAGTCCTTGATGACTTTTACCGAATCACCATTGTTCAGTTCTGTTCCGCTACTATCTTTTACACTCATATTTTCACTCCGTCACTCTCATAATAAAAAAATCATCTCAATTCATGAACACATTTTTCCCGCTGTTGTACGATGGGAAAGAAATATACCATAAAGTTTCTGGATTTGTTGTACTGACAAGTTTTGTGAGACCGAGGAATATGTGCTTTCGTTTATTTTTTACTGATATACATGAAGTAAATCTGGAAATTGAAAAATAGAGATAAGAACCAATTAACTCTTGAGAACATTGATGGGATAAGCTTTGAACGGATTTTCAACTGAACAGCGACTTCATCAAGAGGTGAAGGTGCTGTTCAGTTGACCTCGG
>JADGAW010000082.1 GCA_015231815.1 Nitrospinota bacterium | reverse complement strand
AAGAAGCCTACCTTCTTTCACGAGAGCTTATTAAAGAGCAAAAGCTTGATATAAAAATAGCCTATGTTGAATTTAACTTTAATGCCACAAAAGCAACCTTTTTCTTTACCTCAGAAGCCAGAGCGGATTATAGGAATTTAGTGAGGGAACTTGCTAAACAGCTCAAAACAAAGATTGAGATGAAGCAAATCGGTGTGAGGGAGCTTGCAAAAATGACTGGTGGTTGCGGGGTTTGTGGCGAAACTCTATGCTGCTCAACATTTCTTAATAGTTTTTCCCCCATTTCCATCAAGATGGCTAAGGTGCAGGATTTAAGTTTAAATCCGGCAAAAATCTCTGGCTATTGTGGTCGTTTGATGTGCTGCCTTGAATATGAATATGAGGTTTATAAAGATATTCGACAGAACTTTCCAAAGCAGGGAGCACGGTTTCATTGCGACAGAGGAAATTGCTGCGTTGTTAAGAACGAACTTCTTATGGACAGTGTAACCATTTACGAGGAAGATAATCAACGAACCGATCAAATTACTGCTGAGGATGTGGCGAAATATTTCAAGCCCGGAGTAAATCATATGATGCCAAGAACTCAGGCAGACCCGATAAATAGGGACAGGAATAATAGAAATAATACTTCGGAAGAGCAAAAGAGCGAAGAACGAATTGAGCGTATGAAACAAAGACCTAAGCTCGTGAAGCAGTTTAAATCAATTGATGAAATTGATTTGGAAAGCGATGATTCGGCACTCTATAAAAATACTTCAGCCGAAAAAAAAGAAAAAAGATATGAAAAGCCGTTTTCTCCAAAACAGGGCGGAGAAAAACAGGATGCAAAACCAACAGGAGAACATGAAGGGGGGAAGAAGAAAAAACCCTTTAATAAAAAATTCAATCCTAAGTGGAAAAAGAAAAATAAAAACAAAAATGTTGATGACAGACCAAAACCACCATCAACACCTACACCAACCTCGTAGCTTTTGAACAGCATATCCTCTCTTACTAACTATTACCAAATATACAATGGGTTTTAAATGTGGAATTGTTGGCTTGCCAAATGTTGGTAAATCAACGACCTTTAATGCTTTAACATCTGCCGCAGCTCAGGCTGCAAACTTTCCTTTTTGCACGATTGAACCAAATGTTGGGATTGTTCAGGTTCCTGATGAACGACTTGAAAAAATTGCTGAAATTGTTAAGCCAGAAAAAATTCTTCCTACAACGATTGAGTTTGTTGATATCGCAGGACTTGTTAAAGGAGCCAGCAAAGGGGAGGGGCTTGGAAATAAGTTTCTTGGACATATCAGGGAGGTTGATGCTATCGTTCATATTGTTCGCTGTTTTGAGGATGATAACATTACCCACGTAACAGGAAAGGTTAATCCTGTAGAGGATATTGAAATAATTGAGTACGAACTTGTTCTTGCCGATCTGGATTCTGTTGAAAAAAGAAAAGTAAGAACAGAAAAGTTGTTGAAAAGTGGAGATAAAGACGCAAAAGCTCTTAAGGATGTTTACGAAAAACTCATAGAGGGCTTTCTTGCTGCAAAATCAGCCAGAGAACTTGACCTCAACGAAAAAGAACTGTTGCTGATTAAAGATTTGCACCTTCTTACGATAAAACCAGCCTTGTATATTGCCAATGTTTCAGAAGACGATATTCAAAAGGAAAACGATATGTTTCTTGCTGTTAAGGCACATGCGGATAAGTCTAACAGCAAGGTAATTAAGATTTGCTCAAAAATCGAAGAGGAAATTTCCGAACTGAGTAAGGAAGAAAAGAAAGAATTTCTTCAGGATTATGGCTTGGAGGTGAGCGGACTTGAACTCCTGATTAAGGAAGGATATAAGCTGTTGAATCTCATAACCTATATTACAGCCGGAGTTAAGGAGGTAAGGGCGTGGACAGTTCTTAAGGATGCAAAAGCACCTCAGGCAGCCGGCGTTATTCATACCGATTTTGAAAAAGGTTTTATTAAAGCAGAAGTTATTTCCTACAAAGATTTTATCGAAAACGGTGGGGAGCAGGGGGCAAAGGAAAAAGGACTCGCACGAATTGAAGGAAAGGAATATGTCGTTCAGGACGGCGATGTCATGCACTTCCGCTTCAATGTATAGTTGAGCCAGGCACTATTGAAGTAAAATTTGGGCGTATTATTTTCAAAATTATTCACGGTTAATGGTCTTTTACGGGAGAAAAAAGGTTTCGACTTAGAAAGGTGTTATATCTTTTCTTCTTTTGGAGTAACAATAAATCTGTTTTTACCAAAATGCTCAGCTCCCCAAAAACAACAAACCCCCAGAACGATGATTGCAAGGCTGAAGAAAGCCATAAAAGCATCCATGGGAAGAATAAAAAGTGCACCGATGTATTGAACAATAATAGCGGAACACAGTAAGCCGATAATAAAAAACCTTGACTTATTTTTAATAAACCAGGCACCAAGTGGAGCTCCTATTACAACCACAGGAACGCAGACCCACCAGTAATTCCATGCTGCCGGCTCCATCCCGACAGAAAAACTTTCCTTCCATAAAAAGCCTGCCAGAGAATTTATTGTCATCAAAACAACAGAAGTCGGGGTGGCAATTTTTTCACAAAGCCTAAAATACAAAGAGAGTAAAGAAAATGCGACAATATCAATGCCGGTACCAGTCACGCCACTTACCGTTCCTCCTATAAAACCAATCACAAATAAACGGACAATATCAGCGGAGGTAAACTTTTCCAGTTTTGTATAGATAAAGCGGTCAGAATGCCTGTTGACCCAATATATAATCAAGCCAAAAGCAAACCACAAACTGGTGAAAAACAGCATGGCAAAGGAAGAAGGTAAACGTGGTGCTACTTCCTCCAACCCAAAGACGATGCCCAAAAAGCCCCCAATTGATATAAAAGTTATTACACGCCATTCAACAGGAATTCTCAAGAAAATAATGGTCAAGGTTGCTGCTGTCATCCCAACTGATTGAACCATAAGGGAAAAATCCCGGGCAACTGGAGGAGGAATATCGTACATTAGGGTCATGACCGGAAATGCAACTGCTCCACCGCCGACACTGGTCGATCCAGCAATAAAAGAGCCGAAGACCATAGTTACCGACATAAACCAGTTATCGCCAAAAAGTCCCCAATTATCGAAAATCGTTATTAAAATAATCCACGCCCCCCATACAATAAAGGCTATAGCAAAGGGTGCATATTTCCGTTTCAAAATATTTTGTGAAGTTGCCATGGCTGTTTACACGTTTAGGTAGGTCATCAGTTTGGCTAGAATTCAAGCCGCCGGCTGAAAAGGTCGATCATCTCAATAAGCAGTACTGAATATTGATTTTCCTCAGATTATACACCCGCTCTTTCGCTATTGGTAATGGGAGGAACTTCATCAGATACATAAGACGTTACCTGGAAGAATTACCATAAACTTTAACCTATCTGTAATAATCCCGTGACCTCTTTTTGCTAGAATAGGAAAAATTCTCACTGTTTTAAAAATGAGTAAAAACATATCAATCAAACGACGATGTCAGCAATTCGTAATTATGCTGTTGTAACACTTTTCTATTGGGGCTTTACTGTTACCGACGGTGCTTTACGAATGTTGGTGCTTCTTTATTTTCACACGCTGGGATATACTCCGCTTCAGCTTGCTTTTCTTTTTCTTTTTTATGAATTTTTTGGAGTAATTACCAACCTTTTTGGGGGCTGGATTGCTTCAAGGATGGGGTTAAAATTCACCCTTTTTTCCGGAATTATTTTGCAAATTGTTGCCCTGTTGGCATTAAGTAATATAGATAATGACTGGGAATTAACTTTTTCTGTAATTTATGTGATGGCAACTCAGGCACTTTCCGGGATAGCAAAAGATCTGACGAAAATGAGTTCAAAAAGTGCCCTGAAGGTTGTTGTTCCCAAAGAATCTGACGGACTGCTTTTTCAATGGGTATCGCTATTAACAGGTTCAAAGAACGCTTTAAAAGGAGTTGGATTTTTTCTCGGAGGTTTTCTTTTAAGCATTCTGGGGTTTGTACCATCACTTTATGCCATGGCAGCAGGATTGACAATTGTTCTGTTCATTGCTGTTCTTTCCCTGCCATCTGAAATGGGAAAGGCAAAATCAAAGCCGCCTTTTTCGACAATTTTCTCAAAAAGCAAGGAGATAAATATTCTTTCAGCAGCACGTTTTTTTCTTTTTTGCTCCCGTGATGTCTGGTTTGTTGTCGGAGTTCCCCTCTATCTCATGACTAAGTTGGCGTGGAGCTTTGAGGAAATTGGAGCCTTTCTTGCCTTGTGGGTCATTGGCTATGGAATTGTACAGTCAATGACGCCACTGTTACTTAAAAAACTGGGAAAAACGCCAACGGGAAGAAGTGCAGCAATTTGGTGTTTTCTTCTGGCTTTTATTCCAATCGGAATAATTATTGCCATTTACATGGAAATAGACGCATCCATTGTAATCATTGCTGGTTTAATTATTTTCGGGTTATTTTTTGCAATAAACTCTGCCATTCATTCCTTTTTAATTCTCGATTATTCTGATGGTGACAAAGTCGCACTAAACGTTGGGTTTTATTACATGGCAAATGCCGGAGGTCGACTTTTGGGAACCTTACTTTCAGGACTTCTTTATCAAATTTCCGGCGTAGAAGGATGCCTTGTTCTTTCAGGGATTTTATTGTTTTTTTCCGCTCTTGTTGCATTTCGCCTTCCCAAAGAACATAATTCAAGTGGCTCTAAGTAATTTATTTAAGGCGTACGGGTTTTAGGGCAATATCTTTTTTCCCTCTTCTTTTTTCACTCATCACTCTTCTCCCCTTCAACCCATCTACTCTTTTACCCATTTACCTGTTGACGATGTTTGTTTCAATCAGAGCCGACTCTGGAGGCCGTTGGGATTACATGTTCATTTTTTTGCTTCTCCAAAAAAACGAACCAAAAAAAGGAGCCTCTGGTTTGCGGCCCTTCGGGAAATCTTTCTCCTTAGCAAAGTCATGCTTCAAGGGCTGAAAACTCGCTGAGGTGCACTCAAACAGTCAGCCCAAAGCTGAAGCATTACTTTACTGCGGAAAAAGCCGCAAAAATGAGAAGAGAATCAAAAACGTTTCATCTCTAAGGTGAAGTCTTTTTCAAGTAATTCCAGTTTTGTAGTTCCTCTTTTCCCATCTACTCTTTTACCCATTTACCCGTTGACGATATTTGTTTCAATCAGAGCCGACTCTGTAGTCCGTTGGGACAAAGTATTGTAGGGTGCGCACTTACAAAGTGTTTCAACCAGAGCCGACTCTGTAGTCCGTTGGGACATTTCCTGCATCAACATCGTCGTAGCCGCCAATGCGTTTCAATCAGAGCCGACTCTGTAGTCCGTTGGGACAGTTGCAGAGGCAGCTTATTCCGTAAAGGAGTCAGTTTCAATCAGAGCCGACTCTGTAGTCCGTTGGGACTGTACCCCTTGTAAGGGATTGTTTTTATAGGTAATAATTTTAGGATTTCCGGTTTCTCCCCCTGAAGCTTCCCATAATTGGGTGTTTTTTGGAGGGAAACCGGAAAGCCCATCACAAAAGGGTTCCGAATGGCGGATATTTTCAATTTGCACCACATCATCAAAAAAAACTCCTCAAAATCGATAAAATTAATTCATCTCATGGAAAATGATAAATATTTACTGATTATACTGCACATAATAAATGGTATTGATATAAAGTGTGAATAAATACCTTTTCACCTTTTAATACCAACTCTCCACGGTAAGAGAGAGAATTCGAGCAAACTCCCCGACATTTCTGGTAACCAGAGTTTTGTTGTTGGCGACTGCTGTTCCGGCGATTAAAATATCGTGGGGTCCGATAACCTCCCCCTTTTTTTCAAGTTTTGCACGTATTGCAGCGGCAACCTTTGCTTCTTTATTGGCAAAGGGAATAATTTCTATTTGCGAGGTGATTTCCTCAAGCTGGTTTTGTCTTTTTTGAGGAGAGCTTGATTTTGCAATGCCATACTCCAGTTCATAAAGAACTATCGCAGGCATTGCCAGATCTTTTGGGGAAGTATTGAGAAGATGACGAGCCACGTCGCCCTCTCCCTTGAAAAAGTAAATAAGCGTGTTTGTGTCGAGAAGATACATCAGATGTTTTCTCGTTGCAGGTCTTCGCTGAAATTGTCCCGTAACTCTTCGGCAGAGGGAAAGTCTTTCCATGCTCCAGAAAGCTTTGTGACAGACTCCGGCCATTCATGGGAGACTTTCTCATGAATGAGGTTTGCCACCCACTTGCTTTTTGACAGATGAGAGTTCTGTACAATTGAGTTCATTTTTTTCTCAATGGTTTCATCTAAGTATATTGTTACCTGTCCCATAACTTCCTCCGGTTAAATATATGTGTAATTATATGTGGTTTATGGTTTCCAGTCAATAATTATTAGTTTCACCTCGTAAATCTGAATCTTCCTCCAAACAGAGCCAATTCGTAGTTCTTCTTTTACTCTTCTTCCCTTCAACCCATCTACTCTTTTACCCTTTTACTCTTAAACTCTTTCCCTTTTCAGTATAATACCCACATTATTGAGCTAAAGAAAGGGAAAGAAAACCATGACAAATACACTAAAGGTTATAACCACCGTTGTCGGGGATTACGGCGTTAACTGCTATATTGTTTTTTCTCCTTCCGATAATATTGCTGTCATAATTGACCCCGGTGCTGATGGAAAAAGGCTTATTGAAAAAATAAATGCTGAGGGACTTCAGGTGAAATATATTCTGAACACCCATTGTCATGCCGACCATATTGGTGGAGTCAAGACTGTTGTCGAGGAATTCAAGGTTCCCTTTGCTCACTCAGAAAAAGAAAACCCTCTTCTTGAAAGTCAGTACAACAAAGACCTTGTGGCATTTCTTGGTCAAACAATGCCTCCTAACGCTGATTTGTACCTTGATGAAACAAGCCGACTTGATGTTTCTGATAATATAAAGCTGGAAATTATTGAAACTCCGGGACATACCCCCGGCGGTTTATGCTTTCTTTTCAATGAAAAACATCTCTTTACCGGTGATTCCCTTTTTCGACAGAGTATTGGTCGGACAGATTTTCCCCTTTCAAACCATAACGACCTCATAGCATCTCTTCGGACAAAGGTTCTTACCCTTTCGGATGATGTCATTGTGTACCCGGGTCATGAGGCGACATCCACCATAGGGTTCGAGAAAAACAACAACCCCTTTCTTCGTTAAAGAAACCTTTATTGCGTTTTATCCTTAAGGCTCAAGGTAAATAAAAAAAGGGTTAAAAATGCAATGAAAATTCCCCATGCAAAAGAGGGGATGGGGAGAAAAAAGTTACTTGCTATTTGGGAAACATCGCTCTTGATTATCTTGCCGCCAACATTTGCCTGCTCCATAAAAAGGTACCGCCAGTTTTGTAAAGGGGAAAGCATTAATTGAGCAGATAAAAATTGAGCTGCAAATATTTTAATTCTTCCTTTCAGGAAATTCAGTCCGTAAATCAAAAGAGCCAGAACAACTACAATACCAATTCCAGAAGGGTTTCTTACAAAAAGGGCAAGACTTATAAGCAACGAAACAGAAAGAATTCCTAAAATATATCCTGCTGACTTTTCCGATTTAATGTTGGAAACCATAATAAAGCCAATAATGCATGGTCCAAGTAACCCGCCAGCAGCAGTTATTGCATTGGAAAGGTCGGAGCTTGACCGGTAATATGCCACGCCACTACCGTTGAGATATATTTTTAAATGACTGAATTCACCGCCAAGAAGCATTGCGGTAATTCCGTGTCCCATTTCATGAGACCAGGTGGCAAGAAGGTTGAGAGGGTATATAAAGTAAAAAAGATAGGGAAGATTAATTTGCCAGATTGCGACAACGGTAAAACAGGCAAGAATATAAAGTTTCTTAGGTGTAGCCAAATTATTTTTTAACGAAGTGGTTGGAGGAATTGTACTCTTGCAGTGAACAACTTAACTCTGGGCTGGAGAAATGTTTCGTTTCTTTCGCTTGGATTTCCACTCGTCCCAGCGTTGTTTTATTGTAAGGTAATCAGTTTCGTTATCAACATCTATGGTAGAGTCACCAAAAGGGGTCTCATGATATCCAAAGCGGGCATCGAGAATATTCGAAAGTACCTGCTCAATTCGTTCAATAGGGGAAAACTGTCGAAGGTAGTTTGCCACCTTAAGAAAATGATATTTTCTCGCCAGCAGGGCAAACTCCATAATTAAAAAAGTTCCAAAATCTCCTTTTTTAAAATGCTGCCGTTTCATGAAAATAAGCAGCTTAATCATATTACTCCATTCCTTGAGGTATCGAAGCTGATAAAGTTTATTAATAAGGTGTCGGTTTTTTACCTTGGCAGGCTTTGCAAGGTGCAAGTTGTTAATGCGGTAAAGTTTTTCCTTAAAATGTATTGGTGCCATACGAATACCGGGAAGTCCTTTTTTTTCATTAGGACTAAACCGCTTCAGGTTTTGAATATCAGTTAGTCCGATAATATAGTCGTGGTTTTCCATATCGGAATTACTAATAAAATCATCCACTTCCTCTGTTGTTATAAGGGGTGAATCTCCGGTAACAATAAAAAGCTGTTTATCCTCGTTTCTTTTAATTTTGTTTTCTGTTTCCACAAAGGTTTTGTCAATGGAAAAAAGATAGCACCGCCATATATT
>JADGAW010000081.1 GCA_015231815.1 Nitrospinota bacterium | reverse complement strand
AAAAGATAAGGACGAGAAAAAAGCAGTTTTATTTATGAGCTATTGTTTCTTTTTCTCCTGCTTTATTCTTGAGGATTTTGTCGAGAACGCCATTTACGAAGGTGTAGGAGTCAATATCGGCATAATATTTTGATATTTCAATTGCTTCATCAATTGCCGAAATTACCGGAACATCTTCGCAGTAGAGAGCCTCAATAATAGCAATACGCATAAGAATAATTTCCACCTTGCCAAATCGCTTGATATTCCATGCTTTTGATACCGTTGCAAGCATGGTATCCAGTTCCTCTTTTTGAGACAGAACTTTCTCGACGAGAAAAGAGTAATGAGAGTTTTCAATATCCTTTAACTCATGGGTGACAATAATTTCTTCAATGTTAATTAATTCTTTATGCTCTTCAGGAATTTCTTCCTGTGGCATAAAGTCTTCCATCTCACTGTGAGAAATAACGTTCCAAAAGGAATGAATAAGGTTCTCTGCTGAATCAGTTAGGCCAAATTCGTTTTGAAACAGTGTTTGTAATGCTGCGATTCGGGCTTTTCTACGTGTCCACATTTTAGGAAGAGGATAAGTTGTTATAGTGAGCTATTGTGTTTCAAGTATATAGTGAACAAAGCTTTCAAGGATCAGAAACAGTAAATCTTAATAATAAAATCAGGAGAAAAGTTCTCGTTTTTTGTAACCGGACAACTACATCAGACTCCTTTTTATAGCATTTTTTTGAGGTTTGCCATCTCAATGGCGGTAACTCCGGCTTCAAAACCTTTGTTTCCAGATTTAGTGCCTGCTCTTTCAACAGCCTGCTCAATCGTGTTTGTTGTTAAAACACCAAATACAACAGGGATTTCTGTTTCAAGAGAAACAGATGCAATTCCCTTAACTACCTCAGAAGCAATGTACTGATAGTGATCTGTTGCTCCTTGAATTAAGGCACCTAAACAAATAACCGCATCATATTTGTGGGAATTGGCAGCCATCTTTGTTGCTAAGGGTATTTCGAAGGCACCGGGAACTTTTATTATGGAAATATCCTTTTCATTGGCGTTATGTCTTACCAGTGCGTCAATTGCTCCTTCAGTAAGTTTTGACGTAATGAAGTCGTTAAATCTACTCACAACAAGAGCAAATTTCAACCCTTGAGCGTCAAGTTTTGATTCTATTATGGTTGCCATTTTTCCTCCAAAAGGTTAGAGAACCGTTAAGGTTTTTATTAAGTTATTGAAAATGTTAGAGATTATATAGGAAATATGGTAAAAGTCAAAATATGTTTTCCATGAGATGCCCTAGCTTTTGCTGTTTGGTCTTTAAGTAATGCTCATTTTTGTCATGTGCTGCAATGTGAAGGGGAACTCTTTCAACCAGTTTGAGGTGGTATCCTTCGAGTCCAACAATTTTTCTGGGATTATTGGTGAGAAGTCGAATTCTTTCAAGTCCAATGTTGGCAAGAATTTGAGCTCCAATGCCATATTCACGTAAGTCGGGTTTAAAACCCAGCTCCTCATTTGCCTGAACAGTGTCATGCCCACCATCCTGCAAAGCATATGCTTTAATTTTATTAATAAGTCCAATGCCTCTTCCCTCTTGAAAAAGGTAAAGCAAAACTCCTTTTTTTTCTTTGCTAATCATTTCGAGAGCAGCATGAAGCTGGTCTCCACAGTCACATCTCATTGAGTGAAAAACATCTCCTGTAAGACATTGGGAATGAACGCGAACAAGGGGAACATCATCCATTTGTATATCACCTTTTATTAAGGCAATGTGAGTGATTTTATCGTACTTGGATTCAAAGGCAACAATTTTGAACTCTCCGTATTCAGTAGGGAGATTTGCTTCAGCAACCCTTGAAATTAAGGACTCTCTATCAATCCGATATTCAATTAAATCCTTTACGGTAACCATTTTAAGGTTATGTTTCTTTTTGTATTTCAGTAAATCAGGAACCCTTGCCATCGTTCCGTCATCGTTCATAATTTCGCAAATAACTCCTGCCGGAGCTAAACCAGCAGCTTTACAAAGGTCAACTGAGCCTTCTGTTTGCCCGGCACGTACAAGGACACCTCCTTCAACGGCTCTTAAGGGAAAAATATGGCCTGGCTTTACAAAATCCGATTCGACAGCATCAGGTTGAATTGATTTCAAAATGGTGTTTGACCTGTCACTGGCTGAAATGCCTGTTGTTGTTTCTTTCTTTGCATCTATTGAAACGGTAAATGCTGTTTGGTATGGAGCTGTATTATCTCCAACCATAAGGTCGAGTCCAAGTTGTTGGCATTTATCACCCTCCAGAGTCAGGCAAATTAAGCCTCGACCATGTGTTGCCATAAAGTTTACTTTTTCCGGAGTAATTGTTTCGGCGGCGCAAACAAGGTCGCCTTCATTTTCACGATCTTCATCATCAACAAGAATAATCATCTTGCCGTTTTTAAAGTCTTCTATTGCATCTTCTAAATTATCAAATGGCATAAAGGTCTTGGTTAATGGATATTATTCTTTGAGCAATCCTTGTCGGTATTGTAGAAAAGCGTCTCGAGACGCAAGGTACGGGTCAATTGAACCAGCGGTAATTTTATCTCTCAATTCAGGGTAAAAGGAAAGGTCGTTAACAAATCCTCCACTTCTTATTGCGGCATTTGTCAGGAAGTCGGGAACAATCCATGTTACTGGATTAAGAAGCGTATCCAATACTTTTCCAAAGGTTCCAGCAGCAGTTGATGGACCAATAATTGGCCAAACGATATAAGAACCTGGAGCAACATTATTGTTTGTTAAAGCCTGTTCCATATCTTCCTTTACTTTTGGCAGGTCAAAGTTATGTGCAGCGACATCTCCCAAACCTCCCAAACCGAGAGTTGTGTTAATTAAAAAACGTTTCAGAACCCGTGCTGCTTTTTCTCCATCACCTTGAAAAATACTGCTTAATAAATGCATTGGCATTGCAATATTGTCAAATGCATTGCTTATAGCAAGCCGAAGGTCTGAGGGAAGGATTGCTGCGTAGCCTTTTGCCAGAGGTCCAAGAGTAAACTCATAAAGACCATTGTTAAAGTTAAACATAAACCTGTTATAGCCTTCCAGAGGATCCCCAACCTTTGAGTAAATACCCCAATCAATATCTTTTAAATAGTCTTCATCTTCGTCTATCTCCATTGGCTCATTCTTAACTCCCCTCATTTCAAAACTAATTGTTCCTTCAATTTCGTCTTTATTTGATTCAATAACATTATTGGGGTTAAGTACGGGAGCATTGCTTGTTGAAATTTCTTCTGCAAAGAGAGGAGTTGCTGCAAATAGGAGGAAAAAGATGATAAAAGCCTTCATTACAGCAGGAAATTAAATGTCAATAATAAATAATCGAAATATTTTAATATATTTTAGCAGTCTTATGAACATCAGATATAATTGAAGAGCTAAATTTATCAATTAATTTGTTATCTACGAAACTTTGACCTCATCTGACCTCGACAAAAAAAAATTCGAAGAACTTCAGGCTGCCTTTATTGAGTTTTCTCAATCAACGGATTTACTGCAACAATCTTATGATACTCTGAGAAATGAAGCATCGAAACTTAATAAGGAGTTGGAGGAAAGCAATAAATCCCTTAAAGAGAGTTTAGGGGAACAGGAAAAACTTCGTACATTTCTTGAAAAAATCATTCAGAATATTCCCGGCGGAGTTCTTGTTATTGACAAAGACGATAAACCGATGGTTTGGAACGAGTATTACACCAAACTGATGGAAGAATGTGATGTAGAAAGTATCTTTCACCTCATGACAGAAAAAACAGGAACAATTTCTATAGAGGACAAAAACATTACCCTCAATTATAAAATTTCTCCTTACTACCGTATTTCAAATTTCAACAAAAGCTATAAAGTTGTTTTTATAGAAGATATTTCTTCAGTGACTGAGATGGAGGAAAAATTGAAAAGAAAGGAACGACTTGCGTCAATGGGAGAAATGGCTGCCGGGATTGCACATGAAATAAGAAACCCTCTCGGTGGTATAAAGCTTTTTACTTCAATGTTGGACAAGGAGGTTAAGGAAAATCAAGACCTTCATGAAATGACACAACATATTACAAAAGGAGTTAATAATATAGAAAGCATTATTAAGAACATGCTCTTTTTTGCCAAGGAACCTGAACCAATACTTTCTGTTTTCCCCCTGAATCGTTTGATTTTAGAAGTGATTAAGTTTTATTTGGATTCCTCTATATACAAAAATATAACCTTTGAAATGCATGATGAAGAAGATATAATTATTTCTGCTGATAAGGAACTGATAGTACAGGCTTTACATAACTTGTTGCTGAATGCAATTCAAGTTTCTCAAGATGATGCTCCGGTAAAGGTCTCCCTTAAAATGGTTAATAAAAACATGGTCGAAATAAACGTTTCAGATAAAGGTTGTGGAATACCGGAAAGTGAGTTAAAGAAAATATTTAATCCATTTTTTACGACAAAAGCAAGAGGTACTGGACTTGGAATGACCATCATAAACACCATTATGGATGCCCATAATGGTGATATTAAAGTATCAAGCATTGTTGGCAAAGGTACTGATATAAAATTATATTTTCCTGTTGATTAAGGAAAAAACATTTAACTCAGTTAAGCTCAAGAAACGTTTTGAAGAATGACTATAATTAAACAGTATGGATAAGAAGATTCTTATTATTGATGATGAAGAGGAAATGAGGGCAGCCCTCACCATAGCGCTTAAAAGAGCTGGTTACGAGACCTACGCTGCCGTTAATGGCGAATCAGGGGTGAACTGTTTTGAGGAGGGAGATTTTTCTCTGGTGATTACTGATGTCAGAATGCCAAAAATGACCGGTATTGAAGTTCTGAAGAAAATTAAGGAAAAATCCCCGGAAACCCCGGTAATTCTAATAACTGCATACAGTGATGTAAATAATGCTGTTGATGCTATGAAAAACGGTGCAACGGATTTTATTCTCAAACCTTTTTCGGCGGATACCTTGAGCGAGACAGTTTCACGTGCATTTACCGGAAATGGTCATGTTGCGAAACCAGTTCTTCAGAACGCACTGGGAGTTCAGGGAACACAATCGGGGGTTTATCGGGAAATCGTAACGAAAAATGAAAAAGTAAAAAACCTTATTGAAATTATTAAAAGGGTAGCACCAACAAATGCTCCCGTTTTAATTCAGGGGGAAAGCGGAACAGGTAAAGAGCTTTTTGCCCGTGCTATTCATGCATACAGTAATAGAGCAAACAACCCTTTTATTGCTTTTAATTGTGCCGCAATTCCTGAAAACCTGATTGAAAGCGAACTTTTTGGTCATGAGAAAGGTGCTTTTACCGGAGCTCAATTTAAAAAAATAGGAAAATTCGAACAGGCAAATAAAGGTACTATTTTTCTTGATGAAATTACTGAAATGGACATTGGGTTGCAATCAAAGCTTCTCAGGGTAATACAGGAACAGGAAATCGATCGGGTAGGGGGAACAGCTCCGGTAAAAATAGATATAAGAATTGTAGCATCAACAAACAGAAAAATTGAAGATGCTTTTAAAGACGGACACTTAAGGGAAGATTTATATTATCGACTTAATGTTATTCCGGTAACCCTGCCGCCTTTAAGGGAAAGACGTGATGATATTCCAGAGTTAGTAATGTTTTTTATAGCATCTCATTCCAAAAAAAATGGTGTAAAGAAACCAACAATCAGTAAGGAATTAATCTCTAAACTTCAGGCAATGGAGTGGAAGGGAAATGTTCGAGAGTTGGAAAATGTTATTGAACGGGCAGTAATTCTTTCTTTCAACGGAGAAATTACCGAGAGTAACCTCTTTCCAACTGAGTTTAATTTTGCTGTTGGACAGTTAAGAAGCAGTGAGCCACTTCCTCAAGCTGAAAGTGGTGAAGCAGCACCTTCAACCACAACTCTTCAATCTTCTTCTGGTGAAGATGATATTTCTATTAAGTCGGGTATTACCGTTTATGAAATGGAAAAAAAGCTCATCAACGTAACTCTCGAAGATCTACAGGGAAACCGAACCAAAGCAGCTGATGTTCTTGGCATAAGCATTAGAACTCTTCGAAATAAGCTCAACGAGTACCGGGATGAGCATGCCTCAGCATAATTAATCTCTGACGAAACCTTAAAAGGTTGAAGCTTCCTCATTAATTTAGTTATCTAGGTTACTATGTTCTTACATTACTCACAGGATTCTAAGTTTCACGAAGCAATACCGTGTGGAAATTGCGGCAAACTCATTGAACCGGGAAGTAATGTAGGTGTTTCTTATGGAAATAACCGTACCGAAATTGTGCTCTTTCATGCAGAGGAGGCCAATTGTATTCCGATAGGGAATTTCTTTGACGGTTTTTGGGGAAAGGACGGAACAATTTCCTTCTACGATAAAGTGGAGAAGTGTTGAAGAGTGATGAGGAGATTTTTTAACTTTTCAGCTTTTATTTTTCACTACTCACCTTCCAACCTTCTTACTTTCAAACCATTCCCAACCATAGTGGTTAAAATACCCTCATGTCAAAAAAACTCAAAATATTGCTTATAGAACCATACTTTTCAGGTTCTCATAAGGTTTGGTCAGAAGGACTCAACAAGCATAGCAGACATGACGTTCATCTTTTAACGATGGAAGGTCTGTATTGGCAGTGGAGAATGAGGGGAAGTTCAGTGTCTCTTGCTCAAAGGTTTCTCAAGGAAGATATTGCATATGACCTTATTCTTGCCTCAGATATGCTTGATCTGGGAAATTTTCTTTCCTTAACAAGAAGTAAAACAGCCCATGTTCCCGTTGCTCTTTATTTTCATGAAAATCAACTCACCTACCCATGGAGTCCACGGGAACCTAAAAGTTGCAAAGCAACACATGTTGCCCTTATTAACTACACCAGTGCCATGAGTGCTGATTTCCTCTTTTTTAACTCAGGCTATAACCAAAACAGTTTTTTTACTAATCTTGAGAAGCTTTTACAAACATTTGCTGACGATAATCAGGTAGAAAACATCCAATTGCTCAAAGATAAAAGCTCAGTTTTGCCTCTTGGAATTGATATTAAAAAACTCGAAAATGCTCGGCAGGAAAAGCAGTTGGACTGTTTGCGACCCTTAATTCTTTGGAATCATCGTTGGGAGCACGATAAAAATCCTGAAGGTTTTTTTAAGGCTTTAACCATTCTTTATGATGAAGGGCTGGAGTTCTCGCTGGCTTTGTTGGGGGAAAACTTTCGGGATAACCCGAAAGAATTTATTATGGCAAAAGAAACCTTCGGAAAAAGAGTGCTTCATTACGGTTACGTTGAAAATCAGGATGAATATAACCGTTGGCTTTGGGAATCAGATTTACTTCCGGTAACATCTATTCAGGACTTTTTTGGCATAAGCGTAGCTGAAGCAATTTATTGCGAAACACAACCCCTGTTGCCAAATAGGCTTGCTTACCCTGAATTGCTAAAAGGCGTCGAGTGTGAAGATCTCTTTTATAACTCTTTTAAACAATTTCTTACGAAACTCAGAGGGGAAATATCTCGAGAAGATAAGAGGACTCTCTTACCACTTTCAGAGCATATTTCTTCATATTGTTGGTCCAAAATGATAGTCCGTTATGATTCAGTCTTTGAAAAAATGTCTCAATAATAATTTAAAGGTTGGGTATAGAGAAAGTGCTTTCATGTTTCTTTTTCTGAGATAATAAGGTTGTACGTTTTTCGGTACTCAGATGATTCCAACATGAATTTATATTATGACAGTAAATGTTCGGTGTATCTCTGGTGAATTGCCTGATTTCTGGAATAGGGAGACAGTTTTCTTCACCAATATTCAATCACTTTTTTATGGTAACGAGGAGTTAACTGAGATTCTGAAAAGAGAAATATCTGGAGTTCCAACCTACGGGGGAAGGGTAATTCCGATTCTTAACCTTCTTTATAAAGGGGGGAAGAATTTGATTTACCTTGAGAGCGAACCGGATAAAAGTCACCTCAACTATCTTTCGGGAGAACTTGGTCTTAGGTTACCTGATATAAGGGTGCTTGACCATAATGAATATCTGCATCTTACACAAGATACATCGGAGAAGAGTGTTTTGATGGAGGTTCAGAATCATCAATGCAAATGGATCGATGGATATGTTACCGATAAAGTGTTAATCGATATAGCACTTGCAACAGGTAAAAAGACGATTGCCTCATACCTTGGCAGTAAAAATGGAAACAATAAATCATTGCTTTATCATCATTTCAAAAAACTTGGTTTGCCAACTTTTGATACCATCAGCGCATCAAACAACCATGAAGTTTTAAAAGCGTTGGAAGAACTTCGTAAACAAGGGTATAAAAAGGCGGTAATTAAATCACAGATTGGTGCTTCAGGTTTTGGACTTGTTAAACACCTTTTGGAAAATTCGCTTCAGAAAGATTTTCCTCCTTATTTCTTTTATGACGGCCCTTGCCTTGTTCAGGGTTGGATTGACGAATCTATTGACGGTGTTGAAATTATTGGCTCACCAAGTGTTCAGATGTTTTTAAGCGATAAAGAAGTTTTTCTCTTTGATATGACCGACCAGTTTTTAAGTCCTGATAGTTTACATCAAGGTAATATTTCACCTCCGCCATTTCTTGAGAAGACCAGTTCCTTAAAAAGTGAACTTCTCAATCAAGCAACAGAAGGGGGTAAATGGCTTCATACAGGAGGATGTAAGAGGAATCGCTGTCAAATTCGGCGCAGATACAGCCGATATCTCCGGTCACTCCGAAG
>JADGAW010000080.1 GCA_015231815.1 Nitrospinota bacterium | reverse complement strand
GAATCTGGGACAAAATATATATATTGCTTTCCTTTCTTTAAATTGTCCATAACACTTTCTCGGATGTCCTTATCCTCGGTGTCATTTTTTAATGTTTTGGTAACAATCCAAACTTCTTCAGCATCTTGCTCAATATATCGAAGAATTTTGGTATTAATTACAATTTTTTCCTGAGCCAACTTAACGACATCTTTCATCTTTTCAATCATTTCATTTGTTTCCTCTTTGTAGCGACTTTTCATAGAATACAAGGAAAAGCCTACAGTAATAAACACAACGAAGATTGAATATAAAATGAGAATAATAAACTCAAATGAGTGCAATTTGCCGATAAAATATGATGCAGCTAAAGAAATAGCCAATATGACAAGGGAAAAGAGCAGACTTTTTATTTTTGATGGAACCATTATTTCTCCTTCTTAAAAATTTGTTGATTTTAGGGCGATTAGTTGTTTTAATATCAAATTCAATCATCTTACTATAATAGCAATCATAATTATTATTTCAAATGCCGTATATTTTTTTCCATAACGTTACAGCAAACATAAAAGTTTATGCTTAAAAAGAAAAATGATGAGTCAAGAAGAATAAAGGAAAAAAACTGAGGAATAAACTTAATGAAGTTTTGGGAGTTTAGAGACGCATGGCCAAATGACCCTTTTCAAATGTATGTTGATAAAATATTCAAAGACCCTGTTGCATGGCAGCGTGAAATTCGAAAAGATCGTCCTTTACCGGGAAGGGAAAGTGAATGATTCTTGATAGCAATATATTTATATATGCTGTGCAACCAGAGTATTCCAAATTACGAAAATGAATATATAACATCCATGCCTCAATATCTGTTATAACCCTTCTGGAAGTGCTTGGCTATCATGAACTCACGGAATCGGATAAAGTTGACTTCAAGGAATTATTTCATATCGTCACAAAATATCCTGTAACAGATGAAATAATTGAAAGAACTATTGAATTGCGGCAGCAAAGAAAAATAACCCTTGGAGAATAGTTGGGGCAAATACTGAATTTCATCCAAAATTACCTGATCGGAAAACTTTTGTAAAAAAGATACCGGATTTTCTTGAGCAGCCTCAAAAGAAAGGAAATTACAGAAACCTTCAGCACTCCGATATTTTTTCTTTTATCCTCCCTTTTCAAGATATAACCAGGGGTTTGCAATTCCCCCTGCCAAAAGTTTTGCTGCTTTATTGAGGTGTCCCATGTATTTTGTAGTGCGATATTTCCTTATCAGTATTGCAACCGGGTGTTCTTGAAGTCTCTGAGGTATTTTCTTTATGTATTCATCGGTAAATTGTGCAGACAATACTGCATTTCTCAGAAGATTCCAATCGGCTTTTTTCAACCCGGGTATTTCATCCATATCGATCTTCCGTAACTGTTAATATTCACTGCTTTCGACATGTTCTTTTGTTACCCTTTTGGGGAATAGGTAACAATCACTGCTTCGACACTACTCTCTATTGTATCAAAGGCATCAAGCATGCGTTCCAGAGACCATGAATCGGAGCGATTTCCCGAACCCGCACCAATAAGGGGAAATGCCGCACTGTGGAATCCGTTTTCCTCTACAACACTCATCGCATTGTGCACAGACTGTATGACCGAATACTCCGCTGCAAACCAGAACATATTGATCCCGTCCACATGCACAATTCCCTTGAAGGGTAACCGACCAGCAGAAGTCAGCCGTGCTTCTCCGAGGGGAATTGGTCCATAAGCAGATACTTCCCTGAAGGGTTGTGTCCCCCCGCATTTTTTTATCGCTCTGGAAACTCCCTGAGGTAATAATAACCACCAGGGAATGATGTTCCGGTTCCAGCTATTAACAATTACCTCGACCTGCTGATCGAGAAGATCACCCGAGACAATTGATGGTTTCATGTACACATTCTCCCCGGAGCAATCACACTTTGCCCCGACGCTTAAGATAAAGGATCATTTCCCGTGCACGGGCAGCACTACCTACTTTTATGCTGTCGTTCAATGCGAGCAGCGGATGAAGGAGGCTTGCGAGTTCCCCGGCTTCGTCCCAATTGATATCCCACAAATCGAGCTCTTTGTGGGATTCCGGATCGAGCCGATACAGGCACGGTTTCTTGTAGCCGATCCGTCGAAGTTCACCTTCGGTAATGACACTGAGGAGTACTTTAATGGAGTCTCCCGTTTCGGATTCATAGACCAATTCATAACTACTACCATCTCGTAACACATCGGCAACCGTAATTCGTACCGGACATGGAATTCGTTTGGGTTCCGGCTTCTGTCCTGTAGTGTGGAACTGCGGAACCGGTGTGATATGAATTGCATGGCAGCCATTCGGACAGAAACGTCCGGGAGGCATCCAACCAGTGATTGCATCAGGATTCTCTTGCCAACATTGAGAGTTCTTTGCAAAAGCGATAATCTCTTCCGCAGTGGTTATGCCGGGTTGCACTACAAATAATGGTGCATTGCATTCGGGACAGAATTTATGAGGAATATCTCCAACTGGAGAAACATCGTCTTCGTTGTCGAACTGATTTGTAGTAGTTTGGTATCTTTTATCATCGAAATAGGCAATAATCCAGAAAGCCGCCATTATTACGGCAAGGCCCAACAACGCTCGCCAATCCCAAAAGATGGCAAGAAAACCCGCTATCGCATACACGAAGTACATCGGATAGAGATGAAACCTGATGCCATTTCCGTTAGCCGATTCATTACCTGATATAGTATCGTTGCTCCCATCCTTCGATCCAACGTTTTCTAAAAGGCCGGGCAATTCATCCCAACCGACCTCTCTGACGGTTCCCTTCTCGGATACGATAAAGCCCGGAGCACCTCCTAAGACTTCCCATTGCTCTTTTGGCACATTCTGTAGGCAACGGTACTCGAAGTCGAAATACCATCCACCTTCAACCCGCCTCGGTTCTACGGTAACCCATTCATAGTCCTCGTGTCCAATAGGATGGCGCGCAAGATAGGCACTGGCACAAACTTTCGCATTCAAAACATTCATGTCTTCTGATATCGGGTCATTTATTCCATACACTACCGGAACTCCATTACGCCTTACTGAAACGCAAACAGGTCCGATTTCGATATCTTCCCACAAAATTTCGAATCCTTCTCCGTAAATGCGTACAGAATCAGGTCTTACAGCATCAAACGAGAGAATTGGAGCGCAGACTGCTCCATCTTTCGTTCCAATGGTTGCTGAAACGTGATCGGAAGTAAAGCTGAAGGTTTCGATAAGGCGTTCATCGATCAGAGAAACGGTGAGCCCAATTAATTTGTTTTCGGATGTTGTTTTGTCAGAACGCATTATTTAAGAAGAAAATCGAAAAGTATTCTTTTTAGGATTGGTTTCCCCTTGTCTGAAAAGAGTGAGAAAGGAGGAATTAATCGCATCTCGTCTATCGTTAACCTGAAAAATAAAATCGAGATTATAGAGTAACCTTTGTTTCTTTTGCAAATCAGTCTTGCCTTTCTTTCACTCAACCCCCTGACTAGAAAATAATACCATCTTTTACTGGAATTTGAATTTAAAACCAGATTTATATTTAAGATTTATTGAGAAATCAACCCCGGGCACGGGGTTAACAAAATTATTGAGCCGATGTTCGGCAACAGTAAAATTGAATTCAAGGCTGAGATTTAACATAAAAAATGTTTTTAAGCCACAGAGCAACACCGTGTCTTTCTTGGATTCCAAGTTCTTCAATGGTAAAACAATTGACATAACTACCTTTTATGGGATATAGTTTTTCCTTCTGTGAGAAAGTTGGGCAGACTATAGTATTGCACGATGACCCGTACATGGTGGTAGCCGTATCCTCTGTATAACGGGTAAATCAAATCTGGCGGCAAACAGAAGGAGAAAGATAATGACAAAAAAGAACGGAAAAGTAGCCCTCATTACCGGGGCAAACAAGGGTTTGGGAAAAGAAATCGCAAGACAATTGGGAAGTCTTGGTTATACGGTAATTCTTACGTCAAGAAATGAACAGGTCGGAAGTGCGGCTGCTGCCGAACTCGTGGCTTCCGGATACGATGCCCATACTGTTCGTCTTGAGGTAACCAACCCTGGTGATATTGCCAATCTTGCGAACTATATCGAAACTACCTTTGGAAAGCTCGATGTACTTGTGAACAATGCCGGGATTTCTGTTGAGTGGGATGGGCAGCCGACTAATACTGAGAAGATCAGACGCACCCTTGAGGTGAACCTTATCGCTCCTTACGCAATTACCGAAGCACTTGTACCGCTTCTCTCGAAAAGTGACGATGCACGGGTAATCAATCATTCGTCAATGCTCGGCTCAATTGGTACTGCTGAAAGTGCGTGGAATGATGTTGGAGGTTTCATGGCCGTGGGGTACTCAACTTCGAAGGCTGGACTCAATATGTTAACAGTAATTCAAGCAAATACGTTGGCAGAGAAAGGGATTGTTGTCGCTGCTGCTCACCCGGGATGGGTTAAAACCGATCTTGGAACCCAAGCAGCACCAATGGAGGTTAATGAAGGAGCAAGCACGGTCGTCGATCTTGTTACTATTCCCCGTCAACAATTCCCTAACGGTCAACTGTATCACAAAGGTAAACGTATGTCATGGTAGGAGCTTTTTTCATCATGAAAAGGCTCAATAGTTCTCCATAAATACATTTAAGCAGAACAATAAACATATAATTCTGCCTGAGGGTGTGAAATATCACTTCGAATAGTTTGATATATCTCAATGTTAATCCTCAAGCAGGAATTCATCCACTTTTTGCTGCAAACCGCATAGAGCTTTTCCCTTAATCTCACATTCCCAAATAATTAAATATTTCCAGTCAAGTTTACTGAGCTTCTTTTGATTTTTCAGGTCTCTTAAAGCATTACCTTCAATTTTTTCTCTCCAGAACTCCTCATTGGACTGAGGCCATTTAAAATTTTTACAATCGTGTTTATGCCAAAAACAACCATGAACAAAAATGGCTTTCTTTTTTCCAATAAAGACAATATCAGGTTTTCCTGGAAGGTCTTTTTTATGAAGTCGGTAACGAAAACCATTGTCCCATAAGAGTTTTCTAACGATTTGTTCTGGCTTGGTGTCTTTGCCCCTGATTCGGGACATATTGTAACTGCGTTGTTCTTCGGAAAGTCTATCCACTATTTTTTGGACGGCTTATACGGCATGATCGTAATATTCCCCAGTCTGTTTACATGGTTTGCCACCTTAGATTGAAGGTCAAAAAGAAGGTCTCTTTTTAAAGCAAATAAAGTCCTACCCTCTATCTCATTATGGGAGGTTACTGTCTGGTGACAACAGGTTATATATTTAATTTTATTGTCATGAAAGAGAGGCCCAATCACAAACCAACTGTCACCAAGGTTACCCATCTTAAGTGGTTGTTCAGTAATTATTGCGTAAACCAAACGGTGAAGTAGTTTTTTGTTTTGTGCGATGTCACATTCAGGGGTAATTATTATTTTGCACACCAAGGGCGTTTCTCCTAATTTAAAATCTTTACCTTGAGAAAAAACGTTCTTAATAAGATTTTCATTTAGATTATGATTTTCTTCTAACAAGACATACCCCGGTCTTATCTCATCTTCGGATGGTTCTTTAACCAATGAAAGAAAATCGTTAGTCTTGGCGGCAATCTCTTCCTCCTGGATACCCTCTTTAAGGTTAAAGTCCTCTGGTTTTTTCAATTCAATCTTAGAGATATTCTCCAATATATCCTGAAATCCATTGTTGAAAACTTGACGAGCAAGTTGGAATTTATCATCTTCATTATTTATTTCACTTTGTCCGACTATGCCTTGATATAGAGAATAGAACGTTTTTGATAATTTATCAGACCAATCATCACCTTTAACAATCTCAAAGAATTCATTTACATACTTCTTTGAAGCTTCGTTGACAGCATTTTCCCATTCAGTTAACACCTGAAATCCTTGAAGTTTTTTTAAACACTCTTCAAGTTTAGAAGCTATAAAATCCAATGGGTTTTGACTGTTAAGGCATTCACTCTTTTCCATATCCAAAGACATTACTGGCGCAATATCCAACTCTTTAGATTTTTCTATAATAGAGTCTATAAGTTCCTTATGTTTACTCCAGAATACAATCACATAAGGGCCATTCTTAGAATCAATAAACTTAGTTAATACTCCCATTAAAGTCGAAACTTTGTTTTTATCAGATTGTCCATCACCGCCTTTTAAAATTAAATCAAGAAAAACAAGCCTGATTCCACCTGGTGGTTTTGATGGTAGAGTATCTTCCATTCCTGTGCTGTATATAAATGGAATAAATTCCTTATTAAGAACCTTTAACAAGTTCTTTACATCTTGATATTTGTCATCAATTACTACAATTCTTCCCGCATTAGAAAGTTTCATTTTTCCCCCTCCTTTTCCTTAAAAGATAACGCAACAATTGCTCCTTCTAAAAATCCTTTTGGAACATTAAGATCTTCAGCTTCACTTTTATTGGGGAACTTTAAATCTCCACCCAGAGATTTCATAATCTCCTGTGTCAAGTGAAGTCCTATCCCCATCCCGTCAGGTTTATTGGTTACAAACGGTTTAACGATTTCATCTGTTGACAAGGTAAAACCAGGCCCATTATCTGCAAAAATAACAGTTGTGTAACCATGTATTTTCTTTGAAACGTTCATGTAAATTTGTGGCTGTTCAACTTTTGCATATTTGAGCCACCAAATAGAATTATCAAAGAGGTTCATTAAAGCGCTTATCATATGATCTTCAGAGCAAAGAGCATTGTATTCCGAATAATCTTTTAACACTTTAATATGATGATCATCAAGGCGAAATCTTACATTAGCAACACTTTGGTCCAAAAGTGATTTGATTCCATGCGCTTTCTTTTGGGATTTTTTTACAAGAATGCTGTAACCTTCAACAAGAGCTGAGAGTGCTTTAATCCTCTCTTCAATTTCTTCGAATGACACTTTCTTTTTTAACATTGCTTTAATATCCTTGATTATCTTCTCTATCTGATGTATTACGACAATCAGGTTTAAACCAGCCCCAGCACTTTTTAACAATGTCTCTGTTATTCTTTCATACTCATTTTCAATTCGAACAAGATAGCGGTCAATATCTTCTTGTGTTGAAGCTTCTTTTATTTTTTCTCCAACAAATTCTCTTAACTCCGCTATTGAAGTTACTACGGGTTGTGCTGTATCTTGAGGGCCATAATGCTTCCTTAACAAGTCTTTATCTGTTTTACGATATGTCTCAACTTTATCAAGAGCATAGAGAACGGCTTTAACCAACTCAGCAAAAGCTTCATTCTCAACAAACCCTTCGCGGTTAGCCTTTTCAACTAAGTCAGTACTATGTTCACGGTCAAGGAAAACTGCGCCTAAAATAATATTATTACTGACCCGTTTAGCTGGCATATTAACCCGTCGTCCACCAAGGTTAAGCCAATCTTCCCCCTGTTCACCATAATTCATTACCCGCATCTTGTTGCGAAAGACCCGAACCCCTCCATTTTCATCGAGATATTCTTTTAATCCCTGTTACCTTTCACACAGCAAGACCACATACGGAACAGGACAAGGAAATTTATCGGATAGCGGTAGAAAGATGGAATAACGATAAGAAACGGCTCAATTACAACGATCTGCCGGAAATATTGAAAACCCACAATAATAGAGATTCTTTCACGGATCGATTTAAAGTAGTTGCAGACACCTTGGCTGCCTCTCACACGGTTGTTGCCCATATTGCCAAAGACGGTCATTATTATATTCACCCGGATGTAGAACAAAACCGTTCATTAACTCCCAGAGAGGTAGCACGTCTTCAGACTTTCCCTGACAACTATTTTTTTGAGAGTGTTTCTGAAATACCAGGAAGAACTGCCGCTTTCAAACAAATTGGAAATGCCGTCCCCATCCTGCTCGGTCAAAAAATTGCTGAAAAACTCAAAGAACAATGGTAGAAAAAACTTTTTCTTTTAAAACAAGAGCAAGACTTATCAAGCAACTGGGGGAACAGTTAATAAGAAGTGAATCTATAGCATTGTTGGAGTTGATAAAGAATTCTTATGATGCTGATGCGTCTAAATGCGAAGTAATAATGGAAAATCCTGAGGAGGAAGGTAAGGGTGAAATCCTCATTTTGGATGATGGTGAAGGAATGGATTATGAAACACTTGAAACGGGATGGTTGGAGATTGGCAGTAGTTATAAAGAAGACCTTTTAAGCCATGAAGACCCTGAAATGCATAGGACAAAACGTTTTAAACGATACCGTTTGGGTGAAAAGGGAATAGGACGTTTAGGTGTGCATAGACTTGGAAGAGAGATTGAAATAGTAACCAGAAAAGAAAACGGGAAAGAATTAGTTCTGGAAATAGATTGGAATGATATTGAAAATGCAAAGTATTTGGAAGATGTGCCAATTTTAATTAAAGAACAAAGTCCGAGTGTTTTCAAAGATTGTTCAGGGACTCAAATTCACATAAGAAAACTTCGAGTACCTTGGAATAAGAAGATGGCTCGTGAATGTAACAGGTCAATTGTCGCACTGAATTCTCCCTTTGATACAGACGATTCATTTAAAGCTACGTTAACTATTGATGGTGTTGACTGGTTTGATGAGTTGCTAACATTTGAAGATGTAAAGGATTATAAGCTATTTCATTTTGACATTGAGATGGAAGGCAATAAGCTCACAAAATTAAACTATGATTTTCTGCCTTGGGATACGATGTAAAAGCTGAAAAAAAGACTCCTAACTCTTGAAAATGAAGAAATTAAAAAGGTTT
>JADGAW010000007.1 GCA_015231815.1 Nitrospinota bacterium | reverse complement strand
CTGCCAATTGCCCGTAACTATTTCACCTACCTGAAGAGCGCAGAAAAAAAAGGGGTCAAAGTAAACTTTATTTTCGGGGATGGAAGGGTTAACCTTACAAAAGAAACTGACAGTAAGTTTGATTTGTTAATTATTGATGCCTTTGGTAGTGGCTCAATTCCAACTCATTTATTGACGATTGAGGCATTTAAGGAATATTTACGGGTTATCAATAATGATGGGATGTTACTCATGCATATTTCCAATAAATTTGTAAACTTCATTCCTCTTTTGATTAGTATTGCTGATACGCTCGATATTAAACTTGTTTTTAAATCAAACCTTGTAAATCATCATCCTGATTCAGATGTTACCCTCTGGGCTGCAATGACAAAAAGTGCAGAAAACTATACAACTCTCACTAAAACGTTAGGGTGGAGTACTCCGCGGTATAAAAAAGAATCGTTGATGGCTCCATGGACGGATACGTACAGTAATATCATACAACTGCTCTTTTAATGTTCCTGCAAGTCGATTAATGCATTAAAATAGACCCTTTTTTTAATGTTTAATGAAAATTCAATCTATGAAATATCTTATTACTGGCGGGGCAGGCTTTATTGGAAGTCACTTTGTTAAATACATCCTCAAGAATAAAAAGGACGCATCTGTTGTAAACTTTGACCTTCTTACCTATGCCGGAAATCTTGAAACGTTAGCGGAAATTGAGAACTTAAGTAATTACACCTTTGTTGAGGGGGATATTTGTGACAAAGCGTTGGTGGAGAAAATCTTAAAAGAAGAAAAAATTGATATTGTAGTGAACTTTGCTGCTGAATCACATGTGGATAGAAGTATTACCGGACCGGAGATTTTCGTTAAGACAAATATTCTCGGCACACAGGTTTTGCTCGAAGCTGCTAAAAAGCATGATGTTCCCCGGTACATTCAGATATCCACTGACGAGGTTTACGGCTCTCTTGGAGAGACAGGCTTTTTTACAGAAAGCTCACAAATTAAGCCAAACTCCCCTTATTCTGCAAGTAAAGCAGGAGCTGATATGATTGTAATGTCCTACTACAAGACGTATGGCTATCCAGTTAACATTACCCGTTGTTCAAACAATTACGGACCATTTCATTTTCCGGAAAAGCTTATTCCTCTTTTTGTCACAAACCTAATGGAGGGGAAAAAACTCCCGATGTATGGGGACGGACTTTATATTCGTGACTGGCTTTTTGTGACAGACCATTGCAAGGCAATTGATACTGTAATAGAGAAAGGGAAAGCAGGGGAGGTTTATAACATTGGCGGTAACAACGAAAAAACCAATATGGATATTGCCCGATATCTTCTTGATTATTTTGATAAAGATGAATCATCTCTTTCCTATGTTCCTGATAGACCCGGACATGACAGACGCTATGCAATTGACGCTTCAAAAATCAAAAATGACCTTGGCTGGGAACCGGAGCATAATGTTGAAGATGGCTTGAAGGAAACCATTGAGTGGTACATTAACAACGAAGCTTGGTGGAAGCCCCTTAAAAAATGAAAATTCTTGTAACTGGTGGCAACGGAATGCTTGCCCAAGATATCCTTGCCTTTCAAAATTCTTCTGAATTTTCCCAATATACTTTTTGTGCTGCTGGCAAAAAGGAGTTGGATATAACAAATGAAGAGGCACTGAGAAAAACCATTGAAGAAATAAGACCTGAGATTATTATTAATTCAGCCGCCTACACAAAGGTTGATGATTGCGAAAGCAATCAGAGTTTAGCCTTTGCCATTAATGGTGATGCATTGGAAAACCTTGGGAAAATCTGTAAGGAAAAAAATATTAAGCTGGTTCATATTAGTACCGACTATGTTTTTAACGGCAATGGAACCTCTCCGTATAAGGAAGAAAACCCGGTAGAGCCAGCAAGTGTTTACGGAGCCTCAAAACTCAAGGGGGAGGAAAACATAAAACAATCGGGTTGTGATTTTTTGATTATTCGTACTGCCTGGCTTTTTGGAAAAAATGGATCCAACTTTGTAAAAACAATGCTTAACCTTGCAGAAAAATTCCCTGAATTAAAGGTGGTTAACGACCAACAAGGCACCCCAACCTTCACCAGAGACCTTGCTTACGGAATTTTAAAACTGATTGATGGAAAGCATTCAGGGCTTTATCATTTGACGAACTCAGGTAATTGTACTTGGTACGATTTTGCCCAAGAAATTTTCAGGCAATTTAATAAAGAGGTAAAAGTCATCCCCGTTACTTCGGAAGAATTTATCCGCCCGGCAAAAAGACCTGTTTTTTCAGTCCTCGACACCACAAAATTCACCAAAGCCACCAACCACACCATGCCCCAATGGCAAGAAGCCTTAATAAACTATAAAAATATTCTGTAATTTTAACGTTAAAATCCTTCAGAAACTTTTGTTTCCATATTCAAGTAAAAATGCTATTGGACAAGACGGTTTTTGCTATGGGAGAGTGGAAAGCCACTGGTAGGCAGGAGCGACCAAAATTTTGTTGTCTGCATTTTGAATCAGCTTGAATCCCGTCCCCCCAAAGGTAAGTTGAGCGGCGGGAACATTCAAAAGCTTCTGAAACTTTCTTAGTACATTTGATGGTCGGGTTTCATTAAGTTTTGCTTCAACTAATAATAGAGGTTCGTTGTCATTGGCGATAAGAAAATCAACCTCTTCTTTTTCTTTGTTTTTAATGTAGTGGAGAGAAAAATTTCCGTACCCCAGATCGTTCCAATTTGTAACTGCCCTCCATAACTCTATTGCCACCATATTCTCAAAACGAGCCGATTCATCTTTAATGAGGGGAGAATTCCAAAGGTAAACTTTGCGTTCTTTGTGTATTGAGCGGGGTATCTTAAGCGACCAAGGGGAAATAGTGAAAATAAGAAAAAATTTTTCCAGAACATTCAACCAGGTATTAACAGAGTTATAACTTACCTTCAGCAAGCTTGATACCGATGGAATGGAAAATGGACTTCCAACCCTCGCTGGAATGAGGGTGAAAAGTGTTTCCACTTCCCCTATTGATTTTATTTCACTCAACTCTCGAATATCTTCCCTTATAAGTTGTCTGGAATAGGTGGTACTCCACCTTCTGTAGCTTGTTTCTTTTTTCTTTAAATAGGGTTCGGGAAATCCGCTGAAACTTGCGAGGTTGTTCCATATTTCTGAAAGCCTTTTTGTATCATTTATTGAAAGATCAAGTGGGTTGGAGATGAAATCCTGAAAAGAAGTGTTTCTCTCTCCTAACTCTGCGATAGTAAAGGGCCATAGATGAAAAAGGTAATACCGACCAGCCAAGGAATCCCCTCCCTTTTGATAAAGGTCCAACCTGCCGCTACCTGTTACAAGAAAATGGTAATTCTCTGAAAAAGCGTCATATACACCTTTTAAATAGTTTTTCCAATCCTTATATTTGTGTAGTTCATCAAAGATAACGAAAGGGTTGGAGGTGTCTTTTCTTTCAATTTCCTCAAAAAAAACAGGATTATTAATAAATCGTTCCCTATCTGCAAGAATATCCCAATTAAAGTAAAGGGAGTTTGTAAATGAGTGGGAGATTATTTTTGACAGTGTTGTCTTGCCTGTTTGTCTCGGACCTGCAAGAAAAACCATGGATTTTTCTCCTGATAGTTCTTCCCATATTTTTCGGTAATATTTTCTTCTATTCATAACGACTATTATTCATAGTATTGAAAAATAGTCAAGAATATTCTTTAATATATTGAAAAATAGTCATATAAAAAGTTGATGTGAAGCATGAAGAGGATTGATTCTCGCTTTTCAAGGTAAAATGCTGTAAATTCTTTAACAGAGGAAGCTCAATGATTGCGTATTTAAAAGGAAAAATTATTAGGAAAAAACACCCTTCAATAATTCTGGATGTCAATGGGGTAGGGTATGAAGTAAGTATGTCGATGTACAGTTTTTCTCGATTGCCCAGTCTTAACGAAATAGTTGAACTGGAAATATATACTCAGGTTATGGAGGATGCCATAAACCTTTACGGTTTTACTTCTGATAAGGAAAAAGAACTTTTTCATAAGTTGATTGGTATTTCGAAAATCGGGTGCAAAAAAGCCATCGGAATTCTCTCCGGTGCTACCTATACGGAAATCTACCAAATTCTTTATGAAGGGGATGCTGATAAGCTCAAAAGACTCCCAGGGGTTGGGTTAAAAACCGCTCAACGTATTATTGTTGAGTTGCGGGGGAAATTAGAACTCCCGGCAGAACTTGTTCAATCAGGTGTTGCAGAAGCCTTTACTCCTGTGGAAGCGGATGTGAAGTCGGGTCTTTTAAACCTCGGATATGGTGAAAGGGATGTTCAGAAGGTTTTAACTGCTCTTAAAGGTGACATTGAAAATCATGCTTCCATTGAGGAGTTAATTAAAAAAGGACTTAAACTCCTTATAAAAAGATAATGAAACGTTTTTAATATTGCTGACCTTTCTAAGGTTATAGGGCAACCTTTTCTATAAAAGTTCCTTTTTACTCAGACACTCTAAATTGTTTTATGTTAAAGAAAATTACCTCCCTTACAGGTGAAATAGTTTTGGAAAGTTTTGAAATTGCTGCAAAACTTCATGAATTAAAAGAGCTATCTCTTAAAGAATATAAATCGGTTGAGGTTCAAAAAAACTACCTCAAGGCAAAAGGTTTTATTACCCAAACAAATCAAGGTGGACTGGAAACAGCATTTGTATCTTTTTACGATAAAGCGAGTGAAGATAATTTTTTTCACGTAAAAGAACGAAAAATCATCGCTCTTTTATCGGAATATGACGCATTGCCGGAGTTAGGTCATGCATGCGGACACAACCTCATTGCTGCAGTTTCAGCAGGGACCTTTGCTCTGCTTTCCTGCTTTAAACAAGATTTTAAACATGATCTGGTATTAATTGGAACTCCCGGGGAGGAGCATGGTGGCGGTAAAGTAACTATGGTAAATAATGGTTATTTTGACAAGGTTGACGGGGCACTTATGATACATCCCTCCAATAAAACACGGGTTTCGGTCAGGATGCTTAATATTAAAGACATTTTTATTTCATTTTATGGAAAAGATTCTCATGCGGCAGCAAGTCCTGAAAAGGGAATTAACGCCCTTGATGCTGTAGTTCAGCTTTTTAATTCGGTTAATGCATATAGACAACAAATGCCGGAGGGTTGCATGATTCACGGAATAATTACTGACGGGGGAAAGGCTCCCAATATTATTCCTGGATTTGCCCAGGCACATTTTTGTATTCGAGGACTGGAGGACAAAGATTTTTCTCTTCTTGAACAAAAATTTATTGCTTGTGCAGAAGGAGCAGCACAACAAACTGGTTGTAGGCTTGAAATAGAATATGGAAAAATGAACTACAAATCCTTTAATCCGAGTTTGGAATATGCAGGAATTTATCAGGAAGCCTTAAAAGAAATGGGCTTGGAGGAAAGTAAATGTGGAAAGAAAGAGGGAATGTACTCATCTGATATAGGAAATGTCAGCCATGTTTGTCCTTCGTTGCATGTTGAGCTAAAACTTGCAGAGGATATTTATTGGCATAGTTCTGGATTTGCTGATGCTGTTATGAAATACGGAAAGAAATATCTCCAACAAGCTATTACCTTGAACGCTTTATCCATCTACAAAATTCTTACACAATTATAAGAATTCATTATTTACCTTCAAACTCTCCTTTATAAAAGAGTTTAGACGCTGGTAAGCTAATGTATTAAGCTGAGTTCTTTTATGTGTTTTTCTTCCTCTTCGATTATCATCGAGATAAGACCGTTAAGGTAATTATGGTTTTTTGAAAAATCATCATATTCCGAAATGAGCTTGCGGTAACGGGTAATGGTTTTTTCCTCGAACCCTTTCGCAACATCAATAATTCCTTTGGTATCACCTTTTTTGAACATTTCTTCCAGTTCTGGGTATTTGGAAAGAGAAGTGAAATCGGGCAGTTGTTTTTTTATGTACTCCTGAATGTCAAAACGTGTTTTATCCCAGTTTAAGAGTTGATTGAAAATTCCCTCAAAAAGTCCGAGATGTTCATTTTCTGTTTTATAAAGAGCAGCTATGATTTCCTTTGCGCCATTGTCGTTAATTTTTGCTTTTCCCATCAGGAGAAGGTAAAAATGAGCAGCTTGGTATTCGGTTTTAATTACTTCCTTGCAAAGTTCCGTAATGGTCTCAAAATAGTTGTTGACTGAATCATCTGTTTGAACCATTTTATTGTTATCAATGTCAATGAGCTGTTTTTCCACTTCATCAACAACTTTGGGTAATATATCCTCCATTTTCCCCTCAGTCAGTGAAATACCTGATGCATATTTATGACCTCCACCACCAAATATGTTGGAAACCACCGTTAAGTTTGCCCGTTTATCTTTTGCCCGTAAGCTGAATTTCAATTCTCCGTTTTTTCTTTCACATGCGAGAATGGCTACTCGACAGCATTGAATCGCTCGAGGGTAGTCAATAAGTCCTTCAGTTTCCCAGTCCTCTAAGGCGAATTTATCCATAAGCTCTCTGGTAACAGTAATAATGGTAATTTCACCGTCAAGTCTGTAATCAAGGTTACTTAAAACACTTCCGATAAATTTGATTTTATTTGCAGTATGAAATTCATATAATTTACTGTAAATTTCATCGGGGTATATGCCGAATTGAAGCATTTCTGCTGCAATCATATGAACCTTATCGGTTGCATTTGAAAACCTGAAGTTTCCGGTATCGTTTACTAAGGAGATATAAATTCCAAGGGCAATGGGGTAGCTTATTGTTGCGTTGGATGATTTAAGAAAATCATAAAGCAGCTCTCCCGTAGAAGAAGCAGAATCTATGATTACCATTTCCCTACTTAAAGACTCAGTGTAGGGATGGTGGTCAATGCACAAAATGGGAAGGTTAAGCCTTTGTGTTATTTGAGCGAGATTACCTATTCTTTTCCAAACGCAAACATCAAGAACGATAAGATATTCTGCTTTTTCAAACAACTCGGTATGTTTTTCCTCATCAAAAACCTCACATTCATCTTCTGGAAAAAGAAAGTGGAGGTTGTTTGGCACTGGAGTGGGGTTAATAATTGTAACCTCTTTACCGAGGTTTTTCAGATAATAATAAAGGGCAAGTTCAGCTCCTAAGCCGTCACCATCAGAGTTTACATGGGTGGTAATAATAAACCGTTTATTTTCAGTAATAATTTTTTTTGCTTTATCCCAAATCATTTACCTTGCTCCTCTTTCCATTTAAATCCCCCAACATTAAAACGTTTACCAAGTTCCAAGTGTACTTCCTCAATATTAATCTGTTTTTCAACCAATAAAACAGTTAGGTGATATAGCAAATCAGCACATTCATAGATTGTATGTTGTCTGTCATCGTCTTTTGAAGCAATAATTACTTCACTTGCTTCTTCACCAATTTTTTTTAAAATGGTATCAAGTCCCTTTTGAAACAGTGTTGTCGTATAGGAACCTTCAGGCAAACTCTTCTTTCTCTCTTGAATGAGCTTTTCGAGTTTTTGCATCATAAGGGGGTCTGAAAAACTTTTTGATTCCTTATCCTCAAAAAATGTATTGAAAAAGCAGGAATATTCTCCCGTGTGACATGCTCCGTTACCCAGTTGCTCAACAAGAATAAGAAGGGTGTCGCTATCGCAGTCGAAGGAAAGGGAAAAAACCTTTTGCCTGTTCCCAGAAGTTGCTCCTTTGTTCCAGAACTCTTTTCTAGATCTGCTCCAAAACCATGTTTCCCCTGTCTCACAGGTTTTTTTTAAAGCTTCCTGATTCATGTACGCCATCATTAAAACATCCTTTGTTTTAACGTCTTGAATTATCGCAGGTATGAGTCCGTTTGTATCGTATTTAAGGCTTGAATAGTCGAATTGAATCATGAAAAATAACGTTGATTTGAAAAAAAAGGTATTTTATCAGACATTACTTCATTATATTTGCATTTAGGCACTCAATGAATTCTCTCAATCAAAACATATCTTGATAAAAAATAACTTCTTTATAACCAAATAAAATATATTTTAAGAATTCTCTGGTTTTATCTGAAGTTAAAATTTACTAACTAATATAATAGTTTCTTTGAAAATATTGCTTATATGCTATAGAATAAATGCTATTAACATTATCCATTTATTCCAGAAATATACATGTAGTGCTCTTACAACTGAATTTCCTTTTAAGAAGGGAAAGGATAGTTGATGGAAAGCGTGTTGATGCTGATTAAGAAAATTTCAAAGAGAAAAAAATATGAATGATGATGATATTCTTTTTGCTGATGAAGAAGATGATAGCATAAATGAAACACAGAAAAATAAACCGTGGAAAATAATTCTTGTTGACGATGAAAAAGAAATTCATGAGGTTACCACATTAGCCTTAAATAATTTCAACTACCATGACAGGGAATTAGAATTTTTTAGTGCATATTCCGGCTCTCAGGCAAAGGAATTAATGAAGGAACACCCTGATGCCGCAGTTATTCTTCTTGATGTTGTCATGGAACATGATGATTCAGGTCTTGAAGTGGTTAAATTCATCAGAGAAGTTTTGAAAAACGATATGGTTCGAATTGTTCTCAGGACAGGTCAGCCGGGAAAAGCTCCAGAACGACAGGTCTTCATCAATTTTGATATAAACGATTACAAGACAAAGAACGAACTTACTTCTGAACGTCTTTTTACCTCAATTCTTTCTTCTTTACGTAGCTATAAAGATATAACAACAATTGAAAAGAGCAAAAAAGGGCTTCGTCAAATAGTAGAAAAATCTCAGAGTATTTTTCAAAACCAATCTCTTGAAGAACTTTTACAGGAATCCCTAAATCAATTTGTTGAAATTGTCGGAATGAGTGAAGATAAGGAAAGCACAGACGTAAACTGTATGTTTTTCCTGAACTCATTACAGGGAAAACCAGAACTTTTTTTTGGGGGTGGTAGCTTTGTTAATTTGGGTAAAGAGTGGAAAGATTCTTTAGGGGAAAGTGCTTTGTCTGACCTTGATACATTGTCTAAGTCCCAGGAACATATTTTTACCGACACATATATTTTGTTGAAAATTTATGTGGAAGGTAAAGTGTCGGGGGGAATATACCTTGAAGTTTGCAACAATGATGAACATCGCCGGGATCTCCTCGAACTTTTTTCTCAACAGGTAACAGCCGCTATAGAAAACTATCTCTTGCAGGAGAGTTTGCAACAGGCTGACAAACTTAAAAAGTATTTTTCTCCTTCTCTCTGTGAGAGGTTAACGTCACATGACTCTGATGAAATTATGCACAGTCATCAACGGGAAATAACCGTAGTTTTTCTTGATATGAGAAACTTCACCTCTTTTGTTCAATCAACTGAACCACACGAAATCATGAAAGTTTTACGGGAGTTTCATGAAAGTATGGGGAAAATTATTTTTAAATATGAAGCAACCCTTGAGCGCTTTACCGGAGATGGTATGATGATTTTTCTTGGGGATCCCATTGTTGATATACAGCATGCAGATAAAGCAATTCAAATGGTGGTTGATATGTCGAAGGAGTTTCAAAGACTCAAGGGAAAATGGGATAGTTTAGAGTATGGTCTAGATTTGGGTATTGGCATTTCTTCAGGACAAGCCATTCTTGGAAATATTGGGTTTGAAAGTCGCTTTGATTATGCTGCAATAGGAAACGTTACAAACCTTTCAGCTCGTTTATGTAACTCTGCTCAGGGTGGTGAAGTTCTTTTATGCAGTAAATTCTTACAACTGCTTACAATTCCCATTGATGTTGAAAAGGTGGAAGGTCTTGAACTAAAAGGAGTTTCTTCGTCTCAGGAAATATATAGGTTTATTGCCCTAAAAGAGTAATGTGTTAATAAACGTTACTGTTTAAAAGTCGAAATAAATAATATCCCTCTCTTGTACAGCCCAACTATCAACTCATTATGCAAAACAGGAACGTTTTTGCCATTTTCTGTTTTCATCTCTGTGTTATAGCCCCTATAATAGTTCGCATTACTCATTGAAGGTTAAAATTTTGGATAAAAAAGATTCTCTCTCAACACAGATTTTTATAGGAATAGCGGCTGGTTTTTTTCTCGGACTGGGAGTTTATTTAGGCTATTTACCTCAGGAAATTTCCTCTTTCTCCAAATGGTTGGGGTCTGTTTTTCTTTCCCTGTTGAAAATGATAATCATTCCGTTGATTTTTGCGTCAATTATTGTTGCTGTCGGGGGACTCAACGATATAGCACGACTTGGAAAACTGGGGGTAACAACAATGGTATATTATTTTTTCACCACCGCTTTAGCTGTAATGGTTGGTTTAGTATTGGTGAATATAGTCCAGCCGGGTGTTGGAGCCCAATTAAACCTACACGAAATTCCAGACAAGGTTTCAAAGGGGGGAGACGATTCGTTACTTTCGCTTTTTGCCCGCTTAATTTTGGAAGCGATACCCACAAATATAATTAAGTCGATTACTGAAATGGACATTCTTGCAATAATTTTTTTTGCAATATTTTTTGGTTATGTTTTGGCGTTAGTTGGCAAAAAAGGAGATGCGGTAAGAGGTTTCTTTGAGGGCTTGAATGAAATAATGATGAGAATGACTTCCATCATACTTCGTCTTGCACCTTACGGAGTTGGAGCCATGGTTGTACCAATTATTGGTGAGGTAGGACTTGAAGCTATTGGGACGTTATTGGGGTATTCAATGACTGTGCTTCTTGGTTTGGGAGTTCATGCAGTTATTACACTCCCTCTTCTCCTTTTTATCTTTACAAAAAGTTCACCTTTTGAATATTTCAGAAATATGCTTCCGGCAATATCAACGGCTTTTGGTACTGCAAGTAGTTCAGCAACTTTGCCTGTGACAATAAAGTGTGCTGAAGAAAATGGAAAGGTCAGAAGTGAAACTGCTTCCTTTGTATTACCTGTCGGAGCTACTATAAATATGGATGGAACTGCTCTCTATGAGTCCATCGCAGTAATGTTTATTGCCCAGGCATATGGAATTGAATTAACTTTGACTCAACAGTTAATTGTTTTTATTACCGCAACATTAGCTTCTGTTGGTGCTGCTGGTATTCCGAGTGCAGGACTTGTTATGATGGGGGTTGTTCTTAATGCAGTTGGTCTTCCTCTAGAGGGAATTGGCTTAATTCTCGCAGTTGACAGGATATTGGATATGTTCAGAACAGCAATTAATGTTTGGGGTGATTCCATTGGTGCAAGAATTCTCGACACCATCAATAATCCTTCTCGTCCATAATACCTTCACCAGACCTTTACAACAATAAAAATGCATGATTTAAGAAATGAATTGAACGAAAACCAATATGAAGCTGTTTCACATATTGATGGTCCTCTATTAATTCTTGCGGGAGCTGGTTCGGGAAAAACCCGTGTAATTACCTATCGCATTGCTAACCTGATAAAAAATCACGGGGTGAATCCAGCTCAAATTCTCGCTTTAACCTTTACCAACAAAGCAGCACGGGAGATGAAAGAAAGGGTGGATAAGCAGCTTGAAGGTACGTTCATCCCAGCGAGTAATTTATTAATTACAACCTTTCACGCATGCTGTTTGAGATTTTTAAAATGGAAGTATAGAGATGATTTTGTCGTGTATGACCCTGTTGACCAAGTGGCTGTAATGAAAAATATCGTCAAAGCAATGAATCTGGATATTAAACAATATACTCCCAAGAAGGTACTAGGAAGAATCAGCAATTTAAAGAATGAATTTATTTACCCGGAAAATTATAAGCCGAGGTTTAATTTTGGGTGGGACAAAATTGTTGCAACAGCTTATCCGCTTTATCAAAAGCAGCTAAAGGACAATAATGCAATGGACTTTGATGACTTACTGTGTCAAACAGTCTTAATGATAAAAAACAGTCAGGAAATTTCTGATTTTTTTACCAGTCGATATCGGTATCTCTTGGTTGATGAATATCAGGATACCAACAAGGTTCAATATATGCTCATTAAAGAACTGACAAAAACCCATAAAAATATCTGTGTTGTCGGGGATGATGATCAGTCCATATACAAGTGGCGGGGTGCTTCTATTGATAATATTTTAAACTTTTCCAACGACTTCAAAGACGACGATAAAGAATGTAAAGTTATAAAATTAGAGGAAAATTACCGTTCGACCAATAAGATATTAAAAGCCTCATCGGCTCTTGTTTCCAATAACATCAGAAGAACCAACAAAACCCTCTACAGTAAAAGAAATGGGGGAGAAGATATTAAAATTTTAATTGCCCGGGATGGATATCAGGAGGTGGATGCAATTACCACAATGATTAATAAAAATGTACAAATTGGGAGAAAATACTCTGAGTTTGCTGTTTTTTACCGTACTAATGCTCAGTCACGGGCTTTTGAGGATGGTATGAGAATAAATAATATTCCCTATCAACTTGTGGGAGGAACAAAGTTTTACGACAGGAAAGAAATTAAGGATATGATTGCTTATCTTCGTTTAATTATTAATCCTCACGACAATGTAAGCTTTCAACGGGTAATTAACTTCCCTAAAAGAAAAATAGGGAATGCAACCATTGAAAAACTGATGGAATTTGCAGCAGAACATGAGGTTTCTCTGTACGATTCTATTTTTAAAGCTGAAGACTATGGTCTTTTTAATAAAGGTGTAACAACAAAATTGATGGATTTTTGTCATTTGATAAAAAAACTGGAAATGGATGTTCGCTCCTTTCAGCCATCAGCCATAATTGCTCATGTTTATAAAAGTGCCGGATTGGAAAAAGCACTGGAAGAAATCGATTTAGCACATAAAACTGAAAGAAAGGAAAACCTTTTGGAATTTGTTACTGCTGCTCAGGATTTTGAAAAAAATATTGAAGGAGTGGGTAAAGAAGCGTTGATTAGCTTTTTAGGCAATCTTTCATTATCTGAAGATTTTGATAGGGTTGATGAAAAAAAGGATGCTATAACCTTAATGACTCTTCACAGTTCAAAGGGGCTTGAATTTCCCTATGTTTTCCTGACGGGTATGGAGGAAGGTTTGCTTCCCCACTATATTGCATCTAAAAGTGAGGACGATATTGAAGAGGAACGACGACTTTGTTATGTCGGTATGACAAGAGCAAAAGAACACCTTATGATAAGCTGTGCAAGAACAAGGCATATATTCGGACAATTTATGGCAAACCGTCAATCAAGGTTTCTTGATGAAGTTCCGAAAGATGATGCCGAAATATATTATGATGCTTCTCAACTAACATAAAAAGGACTCCATTGATTAGTTTTATACTCTTACTGATAATTACTGCATTCTTATCTTTTTGCTTTACCCCTATTACAATAAAGCTTTCAGAAAAGTTTGAGGTCTATGATGCCCCAGGTCAAAGGAAGGTACATAAGAAAGCAACTCCTCTCCTTGGAGGATTGGCACTCTTTTTTTCTTTTTGGATGGGAGTTTTTATTTGTAGTCTTTTTAATGCAAACTTTCATGAGTTTCTTTATCATGAAACAACATTGGGACTTTTTCTCGGTTCTTTTGTTATCGTTGGAATAGGGGTCTATGATGATGTTCGGGGGGCAAGTCCTTCCATTAAACTTATATTTCAGGGAATTGCCGCAATAATATTGGTAAGCTTTGGTTTTGGGGTAAATATCATAACCAACCCTTTTACGGGAGGGGATTTCCAACTGGGAAACTTTACGATTCCCTTTGCTATTATTTGGATAATTGCAATTACGAATGCCTTTAACCTCATTGACGGTTTAGATGGATTGGCAGCAGGGATTGGTTTCATTGTTTCCATGACTGCTTTTCTGATTGCTTTTCATATGCACCATCATTACACCCTAATTGTTTCAATTGCTTTGGCTGGTTCGATTCTGGGCTTTTTAAAATATAATTCCCATCCGGCACAAACCTTCCTTGGAGATAACGGAAGTTTTTTTATTGGGTTTTTAATTGCTGCGTATTCTCTTAAAGATTCTCAAAAAAGTGCTACCGCTGTGGCAATTTTGGTTCCCCTCATTGCTCTGGGACTTCCTTTGATGGACACAATTCTTGCCGTTATAAGACGATATGTAAACTCATTTGAAGAAAAAAGTGTTATTAAAAAGTTTAAACATATTGTGAGTGCTGACCGGGAACACATACACCATAAGCTTATGGATTTAGGCTATTCTCACAAAACATCAGTGTATATTCTCTATATTATTTGTATTATTTTCGGGGGGATGGCATATTTAATCAGTGTTATGAACGATGAGTATATAGCCTTTCTGCTCTTTTTTGTCTCTGTGCTTATTTTTATTGGAGTACGACGTCTGGGGTACATAGAATTTAAAACCCTTGGAAAAAAGAAAAACGGAGATAAACTGCCTGATTCGGAAAATCAGGAATCACAATAAAAAAACCTTTTGGAATGTTGGGATGTCTGAAAAAAAAGCTTAATTTTCCCTGAACTATTTTGATGGGCGGCTAGTCGAGGTTAAAAAGTTTTCGGCTGACTTTTAAAAACCAGTGTCCCTGTTCCCCTTCGTATTCCTTTTTTAAATTAATAATGGGAGTGTTAATAATCTTGTTGACAATCGACTGAGTGAGAACGTCAACAGCTTTTCGTTCATTGTCTGAAAGATTGTCCCATTTAGAAAAGGTTTTTTCCATTTCTTGAAGTCGTACCTCTTCAGCCTTATTTTTAATATCTCTGATTGTTGGAACGATATCAAGGGAATCAAGCCAATGAATAAATGAATTCACCTCTTTTTCAATGATGACGTATGCCTTTTCTGCTTCCTTCTCACGTTCTTTTTTATTGACTTCAATAACATTTTGCAGGTCGTCAATATTGTACAAATAGACATTGTCTATTTCATTAACCTCAGGTTCAATATCTCTTGGAACAGCAATGTCAATAAAAAACATCGGACGGTTTTTTCGTTTATGAATGACCTTTTCAACAACATCTTTCTTAATGATAAAGTGTGGCGCTCCTGTTGAGGAAATAATAATATCAGTTCTTTCCAGTTCATCAGTAAAGTTGTCGAACCGAATTGCATTTCCGTTTAACTGGTTTGCCAGCTCAACAGCTCTTTCAAAGGTTCTGTTGGAGACAAGAATTGTTTTAATACCGTAAGAAATTAAATGTTTTGCTGCAAGCTCCGACATCTCACCTGCTCCGATAAGCATGACTGATTTGCCCTCAAGATCGCCAAAGATTTTTCTCGCAAGTTCAACAGCTGCAAAACTAATGGAAACTGCATTTTCTGCAATCCCCGTTTCATTTTTAACTTTTTTCGCAACAAAGAACGCCTTTTCAAATAACTGGTTGATGAGAGAACCTGTTTTATTTGCATTTTTAGCTTTTAAATATGCAGTTTTAACCTGTCCAAGTATCTGTGGTTCCCCCATAACCATTGAGTCAAGACTGGATGATACAGCAAAAAGATGCTTAATTGTATCTACTGTATGGTACTGATAAAAACTGTTCTCAAGTAAATCAGGCCTAATATTATTAAACTCGCTGTAAAACCGTTTAATGGATTCAATCGCTGTGTCAGGATGAGCAACACGAGCATAGATTTCTATTCTGTTGCAGGTAGATAAAAAAACTGACTCCTGAATATCAGACAAATTGTTAAGGTAGTTCATCCCCTCTTCAATACGGGATTCAGGTATTGCAAGCTTTTCCCGTACCTCAACAGGGGCAGTGTTGTGGTTAACTCCTACTGTTACTAAGTGCATATTAATAAAGCTTTATGTGTTGAAAAAGGGCAATTATAACAGCAATCGAGGCTGCTATAGACCATTTGGCAAAAGGACCTCGACGGAATCCAAACATTATTCTACTGACAAAAAGTCCACAAAAAATCCACCAGATAGCAATCAATGGAAGAATATTGAGTATATTCCATGAAAATAAATCATCTCCGGTTGCATTGGAATTGGAAACTGTTCCTGTGACAAATCCAAGAGTATAAAGAGTAAAACCAAGAACAAGAGCCTTATGGTTAACAGCATCTAAAATTTCAAGAGAAGGAAGTCGGTGATAAAGAGCCCCAAAATTTTTTCTTTTGAGCTGATATTCCTGTAAAAGGTACATTATGGAAACAGTAAAGAGTATCGCAAAATGAGCGTAGCCTATAAATGAAAGAGTTCGATGAAGGGTTTTCCACAGTTCAGGAACAACCATGTCACTACCGACATCTACAGCAAAATAGGAAAGACTAAAGACCACAACAATAATAGGTAATATAAAAGAGCCGAGGTCAGTTATTTTATGTTTGAACTCTACAATAAGAAAGGTTATTGCCATCAGCCACGAAAAGAAAACCAGATATTCAAATGTGGTGAAATATGGTCCATGACCCGTCATGGAAGACCTAAGGAATAAAATTGTGGTGTTTGCAGCGATACCTAAAATGGTAAACGTAATGGCAAATTTAAAAATCAAACCCTGCCGAAAAAATAAATACAACATGAATTTTAGTAGAGCCAATGCGTAACAGGCAAGGGTTATATGCATAAAGACTGTAATCATCTTTGTACCTTAAATGAGTATGAATTTGGGCGTATATTATACCTGAACCCGATTTTTAGCTTTAAAGCAGAGAAATGACTGAGAAATTGGGGTAAAAACCAATTATCTGATTCTGTCTCTATTTTTCAGAAATGAAGCTTCTTAAATGAAAAGTATTATTGGGGAGCGACAAAATTTCTGACGTAAAGAAAAACAACATAAAGTGCAATGACAAAAGTGAGGAAGGCTACAATTACGTAATATATGCAGCCTTTTCTTTTAACGGGAACTCCGCAATGGGGGCAATTTTCAATTCGTAAGGGTATTTCTTTGTTGCATGCCTCACATTTAAGGGGCTTAACCTTAAACATTCGTTATTAACTTTTTGGAATTACTATAACTTGTCCTTGATGAAGCATGTTTCCTTTTAGTTGGTTATAGCTCTTTAATTTTTTGGTTGAGACACCATATTTCATTGCTAAAGCCCATAGGGTATCACCATTTTTTACCCTGTGCTTAACACCTTTACCGGCTTTATAGGCTCTTGCTCTTTTCGTATGATAAGCGTTTCGAGAAGGTATTTTGAGTCTTTGACCAATATAAATTGTTTTAGACCTTTTGATTTTGTTAAAGCTCAAAATAGCTTTTACTGAGGTTCTGTATCTCTTAGCGATATATGATAACGTTTCACCCGATCTTACCCGGTGTTGTACAAATTCTCTTTGGGGTGCTTTCCATGAAGGGATTTCATTCACTTTTACCATCAACACTTCCTTCATACCTCTGGGAACCTTTAACTCATACGGAGTTGGAGGGGTTGCTTGCATTCGTAACTCTGCATTTAATTTAACGAGGGTATCTTTAGAGAATCCTGTTTTTTTTGCAATTTCATTGAAATGCATACTTTTTTGTACTGTCACTGTTTCAAATCTCAGTGGACTGTTTAATTCGCCGAATTTAAAACCATATTGAGCCGGGTTTTTCATAATTGCCAATGTGGCAAGAAACCGGGGTACATATCTTGACGTCTCCCTTGGGAGTCTGTGTTGTAAGTCCCAGAAATCATCTAAATATTTAACTTTCTGACTTCTGATTAAACGGAGAACTCTTCCCTCACCACTGTTATATGCAGCGAGAACAGTCATCCAGTCGCCAAAAAGATTATGAAGCTCTGTCAGGTATGCAACGGCAGCATCAGTTGATTTCTCAGGATCCATTCGTTCATCTTTCCAGCCATCTCTTTTTAAGCCAAACTTAAATCCCGTTGAAGGTATAAATTGCCAAAGACCAAGTGCTTTTGCACGAGAATATGCCTGAACTTTAAAACCACTTTCAATAAGGGGAAGCCAGGAAAGTTCCTCAGGAAGTCCTGCTTTTTTTAATTTTTTTACCATCATGTCCCTATATTCACCAGAACGCTGATGTGATTGGGTAAAAAAGTTTCTCTCTACACCTTGAAAACGTTTAATTTCATTATTAACGGCTTCGTTAATTACAATAGGAATTGCTTTGTGGTTTCCCTTAATTGAAGAACGTTGAGTTGAGTAAATCTCAACAACTCTTTTTGAAATTAAAATTCGTAAATCATCTTTTTCCTGTAAAAGTTCAGGGTTTCTTTTTTCATCAACCTCCAAAACAAATGTGTATGCTTCATCAAGAGAATTAAAAGCAGCCTCAACATCATTGGATTCCCATTGTTCCCATGCGTTGTTATATGCTTCCAAAGCTTTTTCAAGATTACGCTGCGAAGAAGATTCAAAACCAACAAAACTACTTTTTAGAGATGATTGTTTCGTAGATTTAACTGCGGTACATCCATTAACAAAAAGGATGGCAATAAAGAAAATAAAGGTCTTAAGAATTGGGGAGTTTTTTATATTTTTCTTCATATATCAATTATTAGGTTCATACAAAAAAGGTTAATTCAAGGTATTATAACCCTACTTTTATTTAACTATCCAATAATATAGGGCTTTAGAACTCCTTGAAGACAATATTTTGACTAGAGCAATTTCCAAGCCAGAAAAATTTTTATATTAAAATATCGTATAAAATAGCTCCATGTATAATGGTAAACAACCCTACTGTTGGGCAAATAAGCACTTTTAGTGATTATTAACCCAAGGTAGTTTTATTTAATTCCTTAACGTTATGGTTGAAAATAATAGTAATTCTTTTTTTTTAATAATTCTCTATAAAATTATTTTTTTTGTTGTTTATGTCGTTAATTCAACCTTACGGTATTCTTTCGTTAACCGGGAAGGAGAAAAGAGATGCCTGAAAGATGGGAAATCAATTGTTTATTCTGCCTGGCATGGCAATTTCTTTGCCCTGCCTTATGTGTATCGATGGAATGGTAAGTACGCAAATCTCGTTAGTCCCAGTAAGGACGGGGAAATTATCACTCAACTCTCGAATGATTTTGGTATTAACGTAATTAGAGGTTCCAGCTATAAGCAGCCGACGAAAGCATTATATGAAATGAAAAAATGGATGGAAGAGGGAAATCATGTTTTATCTATTGGTGATGGCTCACGGGGACCTTTTCAAAAACTCCAGAAAGGCACTCCTTTATTGGCAAAAATGACCGGTAGTCCATTGATACTTATTGCTTCAGATTTTTCCAGAAAAATTACCTTTAATTCATGGGATAAATTTAAGGTTCCATTACCTTTTTCCAAGGTAGTTTTTGTTTTTAGTGATCCAATATATGTTGACTCTGATTTGAGCAAAGCAGAGTTAAAGGTTAGAATTGATGAAATAGAAAAACTATTTCTGGAAATTACGTCGCAGGCAGAAAGGTATTTTAAATAAAAGTATTTTCTGTGTAAAAAAGTAAAAAGTTTTCATTTTTTACTTGTATAAAATAAATTTGTAGCTTATAATCCTTAACCTAATTAATATTATTAACAAAAACTGTTTGAAGGGAGGTGTAATAGTGAATAAGAACGATTTAATCAATGCAATATCTGAAGATTCAGGCTTATCAAAAAAAGACGCTAAGTCTGCTTTGGAATCCGTCATAAATAATATTTCCGGTAGTCTTAAATCAGGTAACTCTGTGCAATTAATTGGTTTCGGCACATTTTCTGTTGCAAAAAGAGCGGCAAAAAAAGGTGTTAACCCAGCAACTCGACAGCCAATTAACATTCCAGCTTGTAACACAGTTAAGTTCAAGTGTGGTTCTGCTTTAAAAAGCTCAGTAAACTAATTCTTTAAGCAGGCAAGCTTTCGCTTGCCTGCTTAAAACCTCTTTCCACCCCATTCATTACACCATCATTTGCTATAATAACCACCTCATGTATTCTCTCCTTACCCTTTAATTGTTTAGATGAAAATTCTTGTTACTGGTGCAGCAGGCTTTATCGGTTTTCATACTTCCAACAAACTCATAGAAAATGGGCACTCAGTTATTGGAGTAGATAATTTAAACGATTATTATGATGTCAATTTAAAGCGTGACCGATTAAAAGGTCTAGAGGGAAATAAACATTTTATCTTCGAAAAAACCGATATTTCTGAACTGCTTGAACTGAGAAAGGTTTTTATTAAACATGAACCTGATATTGTTATCAACCTTGCCGCTCAGGCAGGTGTTCGGTATTCTTTAATTAACCCTTTTATCTACCAACAGGTTAACGGGCAAGGGTTTTTAAATATCATTGAACTCTCTAAGGAGTTTAAGGTCAAAAAGTTCCTGTACGCTTCCTCTTCTTCTGTTTATGGAGGGAATAAAAAAATACCCTTTAGCGAAAAAGATCCTGTAGAACAGCCTTTATCTCTCTACGCATCAACAAAACGAAGCAATGAATTAACTGCTTATACCTACAATAATCTGTATGATTTAAATGTCTGCGGTTTTCGTTTCTTTACCGTTTATGGTCCTTGGGGAAGACCAGATATGGCTCTTTTTCTTTTTACAAAAGCAATTCTGGATGAGGAACCCATTCGGGTTTTTAATCATGGGAAAATGAAAAGAGATTTTACCTATATTGATGATATTGTTGCCGGAGTTTGTGCTGCTGTAGAAAAAGACAATCTTTCAAAGGTTTATAACCTTGGTAATCATCGTCAGGTAGAATTGCTCTATTTTATTGAATGTATTGAAAAGTCCTTAGGAAAAGAAGCAATAAAGGAATTTATGCCCCTTCAGGATGGAGATGTCCCAGATACTTATGCTGATATTGAACTGGCTCAGTCTGAATTGGGCTTTGAACCAAAGACTGTAATCGAAGAGGGCATTAACCGCTTTATCGTGTGGTACACAAGCTACTATAATTATTAAACAGGACGTTTTGGATAGACTGACAATAGGGGGTAAAACCTTTACATCAAGGTTATTTATAGGCACAGGAAAATTCCCGTCTCCGGAAATAATGAAACAATCTATTGAAGCGGCGCAAACAGAAATGGTTACTGTTGCTTTAAGAAGAATTGACCTTAATGCAAAATATTACGATATTCTCGATTATATTAATCCGGAAAAATATTTAATTCTACCCAATACATCAGGTGCTAAAGATGCGGAAGAGGCAATTCGTTTAGCGAGGATGGCAAAAGCATCCGGTATTTCTGACTGGATAAAACTGGAAGTTACTCCTGATGTTCGTTTTTTGCTTCCTGATCCGGTTGAGACATTAAAAGCCGCAGAAATTCTCGTTAAAGAAGGCTTTACGGTTTTACCTTATATAAATGCAGACCCTGTTTTGGCAAAAAAGCTCAGCGATGTTGGAACGGCAGCAGTTATGCCGCTTGGAGCTCCAATAGGAACAAATCAGGGAATAAGAACACGAAATATGTTGGAAATAATTATTGAACAGTCAACAGTTCCTGTTGTTGTAGATGCAGGAATAGGTCTTCCTTCACATGCTTCAGAAGCAATGGAAATGGGAGCCGACGCTGTTTTGGTAAATACCGCAATTGCTATTGCCGGTAACCCCGTTTTACTTGCGGATGCTTTTAAAATGAGTGTTATTGCTGGAAGAAATGCTTATCTTTCAAAGCCTTCCACACCACAATTTGAAGCTTCTGCTTCTTCTCCCCTTACTGGTTTTCTCAACGAATAGTTTTCATGAATATTGCCGTTCTTGATGCAAGAACTCTTGGAGATGATATTGATCTGTCATCTCTTGAAACCTTTGGAAACCTCATCATATATCCTACAACCCAAAAGGAAGAAACGATTAAAAGAGTAAAACAGGTCGATATTGTCATTACAAATAAAGTGGTCATTGACCAAGAAGTCATCGACAGTTCTCCCTCTCTAAAGCTTATCTGTGTAGCTGCAACGGGAACAAATAATATTGATACAGAATATGCTACAAAAAAAGGCATTATTGTAAAAAATGTTGTTGGCTATTCAACTGACAGTGTTGTTCAACATACCTTTGCATCACTTTTTTACCTGTTGGAATCGCTAAACTATTATGATACCTTTGTTAAATCAGGAGATTGGTCAAAAAGCCCAATTTTTACCAATCATGACAGACCATATTTTGAACTCAACAACAAGGTTTGGGGAATTATAGGTTTAGGAGCAATTGGGAAAAAGGTCGCCACGGTGGCAAATGCTTTTGGTTGTAAGGTAATTTACCATTCTACTTCCGGAGTTAATTTGAACGGAGGCTTTGAACATTCTTCTCTTCATGAACTTCTCAAAACATCAGATATTATTTCAATTCATGCTCCATTAAATGAACAAACGGAAAACCTTATTGGGAAAAATGAGCTGCTTTTATTAAAAAAAGGAGCAATTATCTTAAACATGGGAAGAGGCGGGATTATTCATGAGGGTGATTTAGCGGAAGCGGTTGATACTCTTGACCTGTATGCCGGACTTGATGTTTTATCAAAAGAGCCCCCTTTGGAAAATAATCCATTAAACATGGTTGAAAGAAAAGAACGACTTCTAATAACCCCTCATATTGCCTGGACATCTATTGAAGCACGTCAACGCCTTATTCAAGGAATTTCTGAAAATATCAAAACCTTTCTTCTTTCCTAGAAGCTGGTAAGGCTGTTTTACTTACCTGTTACTCTCCTTTATAAATATTTTTTTCTGAGGCAATTTTTCCAATACTTTCTTTAGTCATTTAAATTATCAACGCATTTTCACATATAAGTTTTTGAGAGAAAAATTAAAGACTAAAGGTTTTCCACCGATATGCTAAATACGGAGAACTTTAACGTGGAGGTGGTTAGGTTGGTTACCGCAGTCAACCCTTTTGCCCCGAACGGTTATGGCAGTAACCGTTCGGGAAACAACAAAGTAGGTGGAGAACCTAACGGTTTAAGCTATAAAGGTCATGGAAGAACTGAAAAGTATCCTCTTAACCTCAATATTGCTTATGTAACCGGTCATGAACGAGGTCACGCAAACCACAACAGGTTGAGTGCGCTTGCTCGGAACGAACAGGTAGAACAAGATGTTTCCTACAAAATTACCCTCACACAAAAAGGGCCTGTAGCGGAAGGGGTAACAAAACTCACCAAGACAAAACCGCTCGTTGCTCAAAATTCTGCTCTTCCAAACCAGAGGATTTCAGGCAAAGGAGTGCACGATTTTTCCAGAAACTTAATGGATGCAAGTTTTAACGAACTTCTGTTAAGAAATGAACTGAGCAGGTTAAAGAGAGAATCAAGTTTTCCTAATCAGCTTCATTCACCTAACGTTAAGGAAGGAAGTAATGTTAAACAGTTGCCTGATAAAACCTATATCGGAGAAAAACAGAATGAACTTAAGCAAAAAAGTGGTGATAACGGCAAATATGCAAAAATAAAAAAACTTGAGGAGCAGGTACAGAAAATTGAGTTGTCGAAGGGGAATGAACTTAAAGATAGCAACCTTGAAAAAGCAAACGCTATTACCGGGGAAGGGGAAAAAAATATAAATAAAGAAGATCATATTGACTTAACAAGAAAAGGTGAAATGGCCTTGCAAAGTCATATCTCAAGTTCTACAGGCATTCCCTCTATTGGAGCAATTGGGTATGGAAGTTCATTTAAGTTTCAAGGTTTGGCAAATAGTATTGGTAGATACAATAATGTCAGTATCGTTTCTGGACAGCAATCAATCGATAGTGACAGACTTCGGGCAGTATCAAAGTTTTGGAGTCATCTCAAAACCAGCCTTACCAGTCTTAGGGAAAAAACCAGTCAACTAACCAATTTCTCAAACTATTCGGTAAATAACGTAACAAGCTCCAACAGCAGTTTTGTTGAGGTATCAACAAATCCTAATGCTAAGGCAGGTCAACATACCATAGTCAGCTCTCAGCTTGCGAGTTTTCATGTTCTTGAATCAGATCAGGTCGTTGATGAAAATACTGCCCTGGGTTTGTCGGGAACATTTAAGGTGAACGAAAGTAAGATTACAGTAACCAGTACCGATACCCTGATAAATATACGGGACAAAATAAATTATGGGGAAGATTCCAATAAAGATGGAAAGTTAAGCGGGGCAGAGGACTATAACGGCAACGGACTTATCGATACCTATGTTGTTGGAAAAGAAAACTCACGAATCTATATTCGGGAAGACAGTAATAATGATGGAGTTCTTTCTTCAAAAGAGGATGTGAACGGAAATAATGTTCTTGACGGTGGAACAAAAGAGCATAATATTGTTGCTACCATTTATGATAAAAGACTTGTTCTTAACTATAGAGGCAATGATTCCCGACACAATGTTATTGTCAGTGGCGATTCTGATGGACAATCGGTTCTTGAGTCGTTAGGTTTTATCGAACGAAGGCTTGCCAAAGAATTAGACCAACAATCATATAGCAATGAAAGTGCTGCATTTCGGTACGTAAATAAAAATGAAACCAAAGCTCAGGATTCAATACTGACGGTCGACAATAAACAATACACCCGTTATAACAATGAGGTTACCGATGTTATCAGCAACGCTACAATTAAGTTGAAGGAAGTTTCGAATGTCGAGCAGACAATTAAGGTTAAGGATACTGCAGAAAAGGCGCTAAATCTTGTTAAGGATTTTGTTGATGGCTACAACGAAGTTATGAATTTTCTGAATAGCTCAATGGATAATTCTGGAGGAAGTCTGGCTCTTCTGCGGGGAAATTCATCAGCCGCATATGTTCGACAGAGCTTACTTGGTTCAGTAACAGGAGGAAATACTCCAGACAATATCGTTATAGAAAAATTAAGGGAGATTGGATTACCGGTAAACGTTAACAGCAAAGAAAAGGTTAATACTCTTGTTGCACAAAACATTTCAGATAAGTTGGAGAAAGCTGGAGCAAATGGTTTTCAGCCCGGTGCTACTGTTGTTGGCATAAGTGCCGGAGCTCTTACCCCGGTAGGAAGTAATTCTTCCTTTGAGGCGTTAAAGGCAGTGAATATTGGTTCGGCATCTGACGGGAAGATTGTCTTTGACAAGAATGAACTGCAAAAGGCACTCTTGAATAATCCGGGAGATATTTTTAACTTCTTTACTGATTCTCAACTGGGACCCGCAACTCTGGTAAATGACACCCTTGATGTCCTGTTGAATAAGGATAATGGAACAATTGCAAACGAAGAAAACCTTCTCAACCAGATGCTGGTAAGAGACCCGGCGGCAAATGCTCCCAATGAGCCGGATCTTGGTGGATTTAACCAGCGTCAGCAAAACCGGTTTGCTCGAAATATTCTTTCATTTTTCCAAGGTCAAAGTATTTATGGAACTATTTCCAATGTCATTACCGTAACAGCATAGGTACGTAAAAAATTAATGAAAATCAATTCCTAAAGAGTTCTGAAAAATAGAGATAAAAACCAATTAACTCTTGAGACTGTTGATGGGAGAAGCT
>JADGAW010000079.1 GCA_015231815.1 Nitrospinota bacterium | reverse complement strand
TGTTATTGGGGGAATGCCAGAAGTGGTTTCAATATATAGGAAAAGCAGGAGAGTTAATCTCTGTCAGCAAGTTCTTGATGATTTATTGTTTACCATTCAGGACGACTTTGCTAAATACAAAAAAAGATCTCCGGTGATTAGGTTAAAGGAAGTTTTTGACTCCATCGCAAAACAGTCAGGTGGAAAATTTATGTTTTCGAGGATTGAATCAAATGCAAAACAGGTACAATTGAAAAATGCTCTTGAGTTGCTCATTCAGGCAGGATTGGCTCATAAGGCATACCACACTGCTGCAAACGGAATTCCTCTGGGAGCGGAAATTAACACAAAGACATTCAAAGTAATACTCTTTGACATTGGATTGCATCAAAGGGTTTTGAACCTGAATATTGCAGAGTTCGCACTTGCCAAAGACTTTGCCGCAATTAATAAGGGTCAGATAACAGAGGTGTTTGTCGGTATGGAATTAATAAAGAATTTCCCTCCCAACATGAAGCCTTCTCTTTATTACTGGCATCGTTTAAATAGCTCAGCCGAGGTTGATTATGTTATTCAGGACAACCACGAGATTATTCCCATTGAAGTGAAATCAGGAACTTCAGGTCAAATGCAAAGTATGCATTTATTCATGAAAGAAAAAAAGAATAAACGAGGATATCGAATATCTCTGGAAAATTTTAGTAAATACAATGGCATAGAGGTGATTCCCCTGTATGCAACACACCTTATAGTCCCAAACAGATAATTTTATAAGGTTCACATGAAATGATGCACATTCCCATCTAATTCAAATCATAGAAAGTTGTACTTCGGTTTAGAGCTCAAGGTTTTTTGTTGACAAAACGCACACAATGGAATAGCATCGTCAAATGAAACCTTTTTATTGGAATGAAGAAAAAAATAATTGGTTGAAACAATATCGTACAATCTCTTTTGAAGAGATTGTTGACTTTATTGAAAACGATGGTCTTATTGATACTTTTGAACATCCTAATCAAAAGAAATATGTTGGACAAGATGTATTTGTCGTAAAAACAGATAAATATGTCTATCTTCTTTTCTATGTGGAAGAGGAGACGTATTACTTTTTAAAAACAATTATTCCTAACCGAGCAGCAAAGAAAAAATATATGGAGAAAACGAATGGATGAAAATAACGTACCCCTTGACCCAGAAGAAGAGGATGTTCTTAATTCATTTAATCAAGGGGAGTGGGTCTCAAAAAATGAAAATCTGGATAAATATAAAACAGCGGCGAAAGAAACCTTTGGAAAAACTCACCGGATTAATTTCAGAGTGAGCGAAAATGATTTCCGAAATATTCAGATTAAAGCGAGAGAACTAGGATTGCCTTATCAGACGTTAGTTTCAAGCATCATTCACCGTTATTTAACCGGAAGCATTAAAGAAACTTCCCCTCATTCTTAATGAGGCTGTTGAATGACGTTTATTTCAGTTTCCTTCATTTTTAGTGTGGCGATCCGGTAGCGTTTCCAGTTTTGATCTCCTTTTAGCGTTAAAGGGTAGCGTCCCCAATTAGAGGGTTAGGAGAGCTTTTTGGTGATTATCTCCACAGCTTTGTTAAGAGGGAACTTTTCCTTGGTGAGGGTCTTTCTTTCGGTGATTTCAACCTGCTTTTCCTCTTGAAAGGGCTTTCCAAAAACAATCTGTAAAGGTAACCCCAGAAGGTCGGCGTCCTTGAACTTTTTCCCTACAGACTCGTTGCGGTCGTCCCAAAGAACTTCAACACCTGCCTCAATAAGTTCGTTGTAGAGTTTTTCTGATGCTTCCATGAGGTCAGAGTCCTTATTAAAAAGGCTCACCAAATGCACGTGAAAAGGAGCAATTTCCTTTGGCCAGATAATGCCTTTGTCGTCGTTGTTCTGCTCTATGGCTGCAGCAACGGTTCTGCCAATTCCAATACCGTAACAGCCCATAATGAAATGTTGCGATTTTCCATTTTGGTCAAGGAAGGTAGCGTTCATCTTCTCGCTGTACTTTGTGCCAAGCTTAAAAACATGACCAACCTCAATGCCACGGCAAAAATTAATTCCGTGTTTTCCACATGAGGGGCAGGGGTCGTTTGCCTCAATATTTCTGAAATCACCGTAACCTTTAATTTGTGCGTCACGGGAGAGATCTACGTTTTTAAGATGAAATTCATCTTTGTTTGCTCCGGTAACAAAAGTGCGATTTTCCTGAAGTTCGTTATCGGCATACACGGATATTTTCATGCCAACAGGTCCAAGGTAGCCCGTCGTTAACTGCAAAGTTTTGTAAATAAGTTCATCACTTGCCAAAGCAATTGTTTCAACTCCAAGAAAGTTCTTAAGTTTAATTTCGTTTACTTGACGGTCGCCACGAATTAATAGTGCAATCATTTCCTCTTCTGTTTCGTATATCAGGCACTTCACGCAATCGGCTGGAGTAACTTTAAGAAAATTCGCAACCTCCTCAATTGATTTATAGCCTGGGGTATGTACTTCCTCCAACTGTTCCTCAGGAACCGTACTCTCTATATTTTCTTTATAGAGAACTTTTGCCTTCTCAACGTTTGCCGCATAATCACAGGAATTACAGTAAGCAACCTCATTTTCACCCGATTCGGCAAGAACCATATATTCACGGGAAAAATCACCGCCAATTGCTCCAGAATCAGCATCAACTCCTCTGAATTGCAGACCACAACGCTGAAAAATGTTGTCATATGCCTGAACCATTTTTTCAAAGCTGATATTTGCCCCAGCATCAGTTGCATCAAAGGAATATGCGTCTTTCATGGTGAATTCCCGAGCTCGCATAATGCCGAACCTTGGGCGAATTTCGTCCCGAAACTTTGTTTGAATCTGGTAAAGGTTTACCGGAAGTTGTTTATACGACTTAATATCGTTTCTCACAAGGTCGGTTATTACCTCCTCATGGGTTGGACCATAACAGAACTCCCGGTCATGACGATCCTTAACTCTGAGAAGTTCAAGGTCGTATTGAAGCCATCTTCCCGTTTCTTCCCAAAGCGATGAGGGTTGAATGGAAGGAAGGAATACCTCAACTGCTCCGGCTTTGTTCAGTTCGTCACGAACAATATTCTCAACCTTTCTGATTGCTTTGAGTCCAAAAGGAAGGATGTTATAAATTCCAGCGGCAAGTTTTCGAATCATCCCAGCTCTAACCATGAGCTTATGACTTGTTAGTTCTGCATCAGCGGGACTATCTTTAATTGTTGGTATAAAGTATTGTGAGTATTTCATGAGAAGCTATCGTTGAAAGTTAATAAAATTCTAAATATTGTTCATAATGGTGCATGAAGGTTTCATCGTAAAAAAACAAATAATTATTGCACGTAAAGTTCCTTTTTAAGTAGTAATAAAGGAGATTTAAGGAGGTTATTTTAAGATATTTTCTAAAAAAGGGTTGTAAAATAGGTGACTTATTTTTTGTAGGTCTTGTTTTATCTGATATATGAAGATGAAATTATTACAAGGTAGTTCTGTTTTCATATCTTATCTAAAGGTTAAAAACGAGTTAACTTTACCATTTCCGTTAAATTAATTAAGGAGCACTATATTGGGACATCCACACGCACAACGACAAACACAAAACTTTATTCCACGGCTGGTTTTCTGGGAAACAACCAAAGGCTGTAACCTTAAATGTATTCATTGCCGGGCTACGGCAACGGATATTTCGTCACCTGACGACTTAAGCACAGAAGAGGGTTTTCAGCTTATTGACCAGATTGCATCTTTTTCTAAACCTATTTTGGTGCTTTCAGGTGGAGAACCCCTTTATCGAAAAGATATCTTTGAACTTGCTGAATATGCAATTAAAAAAGGAATGAGGGTTGCCCTTGCTACAAACGGTACCGCAATTACCAACGAAATTGCAAAAAAAATCAAGGACGTTGGTATTGCCCGGGTTTCCATTAGTCTGGATGGACATAACGCTGAAATCCATGATGCCTTTAGAGATATACCTGGTTCATTTGATGAAGCAATTCGGGGTGTTAAGCTTTTAAGAAAACATGATGTTTCTGTTCAAATAAACAATACCATCGCAAAACACAACTCAATGTATATGCCGGAAATTCTTAAGCTCACCCTCGAGCTTGGGGCAGATGCACTGCACACTTTTCTTCTTGTTCCTGTTGGTTGTGGTGTGGATATTGGTGAGGATATGCAAATTTCCTCTGAGGAATACGAAAAAATACTTCACTGGTTTTATGATGAATCTAAGAAGGTGGATATCGACCTTAAGGCGACCTGTGCTCCCCATTATTTTAGAATCAGGGCGCAAAGAATTGAGGAGGAAAAGAAACAGGGAGATCATTCAACACCCTTTATTCCTCATGGAACCCAGTTGAAGTCAGGGCATGTGGATAAAGTTACTTCGGTAACCGATAAAAAAACCGGAATGCCGGTTCAGGCACTTTCTGCAATGACCAAGGGATGTCTTGCCGGAACGGGAATTTGTTTTGTTTCCAATACCGGAGGAGTTTATCCCTGTGGTTATTTGCCAACTGAAGCTGGGGATATTAAAACAACGCATTTCAAGGAAATCTGGGAGGACTCCAAGGTTTTTGCTGACCTGCGAAACCCAAACCTTCTTTCAGGAAAATGCGGTATTTGTGAGTATAAATATATTTGCGAGGGTTGCCGTGCAAGAGCCTATGCGGAAACAGGGGATTACCTTACTGAAGAACCAATTTGCTCCTATAATCCAACAGGTGACGGGGATTTTAATCAGGTGCATTCAATTCATCAGGAAGCAGAAGGTGTTATGCCGGAAATGGAACTTCGGTGGGATGATAAGGCAAAAGAGGGCATGAAACGAGTTCCTTTCTTTGTGCGTAAAAAAGCCGTGCAATCAATTGAGGCTTGGGCAAAGGAGCAGGGTATTTCTTTTATTGATTCTGAAGTTGTGGCTCAGGCAAGGGCAGCTAAGGAGCAAAGATAATAATAGGGGAAGAGGGGTGCAACTCTCTTACCCTTTGAACCTTTCCAACCTTTTAACTTTTTTTTATGAGTCTTGGTGTTTACGTCATTGAAGGAAAAAAAGGAAAGTTAAAAGAGCTTTGTAAACGAGAGGGAATTCCTGTAACGGAAAATCCGGAAGATTCAACTGTTATTTTTGCAGAGGATGTGGGGGAGGATGAAGCAGAATGGAATCTTTTACGAAAGCTTACGGGAGAAGGCAGAACCTTTATTTCAAGTCATAGTACCTCTGCGTATCTTCTGCTTAAGCTGGTGCCAATAAGTTCCGCAAACAGAACAATTACCTTTGAAAAAGGTGAGGAAACAAAGCGAATCTGGCCTTTTAGGGTTATAAAGGCAATTCAGCCCTACGATATTATGGTTTCCCCCTACGGTAAGGGTAAAATTGTCTCTCTTCCCTTCGATATTAGCGAAAACCTCTCTAACCTTGAAAACTGTAGCATGTACTATCCTTCTCTTGAAGGAGAGCTTCTGGGGTTAGCTCCGAAAGTAGGAAAAGGAGAGATGAGAAGGTTAATTGTCAATTACATTAAATCGGCTTTTTTAGAAAGAGGGTTGCCCTTCATACGGCTTCGTCATGGACCAGGAAAGAAAATCAATTGGTTTGGATTTAAAGTTGATGTTGATGAAATGAGCTCTGATGAACTTCGGAAAATATGGAACATTGCCATTGAAAAAAACATCTCAATTTCGTTTTTTATTGCAGTAAGACCTAACACTGAGTTGCTACCTCTGCTTAAGGAAATGCAGGAGCAGGGACAGGATATACAGCTCAGGTGTTACGAAACGAGTAGTCACTTCGATTACAACCGTGACAGGGAAGACCTTATAAAAGGTATTGAAGCGTTAAAAAGTGCTGGCATTTTTGTTAAAGGGGTTTCAGCTTCTGGGGGAAAATGGTGTTTTGAACTTTCCCATTTGTATGAGGAGTTTGGGTTGATTTATACGAGCGATATCAACTGCTCAGTGAACGACCTTCCTTTTTATCCTTCCCATCGGGGAAAAACCTCAAAAGTAATTCAAGTTCCTGTTGAGGCATTTTCCATAGAGCTACTTGTGAAATCGGGTTTGGGGGAGAAGGAAATTAAAAAACTTCTTCCATGGATTGCAAAACAGCACCAGAAAATTGCAGAGCCTGTTTTTATGTCTGGATATTCTGGTGATAGGAAGTACGAAAATTATGTTGAGATGTATAGTGAAGTGATGGAATTATTTAATGCTACTGGATACCAAAATATTAATCTTACTGATTATGCTGATTGGTGGAAGAAGCGGGAGAAAACTCAATGCGTTTTTAACAGTTTTAATAATGAAGAACTAACGGTTACTGTTGAGAATTCAGCTGCAGAGCAGTTTCTTGATGTTTTTCTTCCTGACGGTTCCAAGCGAATTGTAGAAGCAAAGTCAGGAACCTATCGCCTTGATACACTTACTGAAATAGTTGATGAAGCAGATTTTCTTGAATATGGGAATGCAGGAAAATCGTTGCCGTCCTTTACCGATAAACTAAAACAAAAATGGGGTGCTTTCTTTGGTAAATGATTTTTTTTTAAAGGGGACGCTACCCTTTGTTTTGTAATTATTATGAAATCAATGGCTTATGTTGATTATTTTTGATAAAGGGTAGCGTCCCCTTTAATTTTAATTCTTTAATTAGAAATCAATTCGGGTTTTTTTGTTTGATTTGTTTTTAGAGCTGCCCTGGACTGTTGGAACCAATGGAGAAATAACACGAAAGACAGAACCTTGAGGTTCGTTGTCCTCTACCTCAATTTTCCCGCCATGCGCCTCTACAATAAGTTTACAAAAGGTTAATCCAATACCACTGCTGCCACCAATACTCTTAATTTGGGTGAATTCCTTAAAGATAAACGTTTTGAAGTTGTCGGGTATTCCCTCACCCGTATCGTAAAAGGTTACGATTGCATCAAAGCTGTTCGTTTCTGCCGAAATTCTAATTTTACCGAGTCCCCCGTTTTCCTCAGAAGAATGTTTTATAGCATTGGTTAGATGGTTTTCAAAAACTCTGAGCATTAAATCCCTGTCTCCGGTAAAGCTTTGTTCCGGATTTATTTCATCAACAGTTATATCAACTTTATAGTTTTCAATATATTTTGTAAGGGATTTTACCGTAGCGTTTATGGCACTTTTGAGGTTAATTGAGTCATGATTGAGGGTTATTTTTCCATCCTGCATTTTGTTTATTTCCAGACTGTTATAAACCCGGTTATAAAGAGTGTCAAGGTCGTAGCCAACAGATTTAGGTAAATCATCCACCTGAGCAAGACCTTCCTTTAACTTATTTACAGGATCTTCAAGATCACTGATTACCGTTGTTACCATATTGTCCTTTAACATTGCATCCAACCTCATGTTTTCCTGTTGTTTTAGGAGATACAGAGTTGATGAAATGAACTTAACGGCTATACCATTTCTTTTTAAGTCATTTTCATTAAAATTTCCTCCATTTTTATTCGCAAGAACAGCAATGAAAAATGGGGTACCACTTGAGTTAAAGAGAGGGTAAAAAAGACTTCCTTCAGAGAGCTTTGCCATTTTATTTTTTACAACAGTTTCTGCAATGTTTTTTTCTTCTTCAATTAATTTACTGCCGGGCTTATTTTTTAATGAAGCAACAACAACAAATTCACCATCATCATGAAGTTCGTACAAGGTGCAATCTCCGGCCGAAGCAAAGGTACTTATAGCCTTTGCTGAATCAACAAGCATTTCCTCAAGACTTTTTGAATCGTTATCCAGAGAACACTGTAATACTTCAATTCCGTTAATGCATTTAATCAGCGATGACAATTTTTCCTTATTAAAATCGCCGCCGTAAACAGTTGATATTACACTCATAACCTTTCTCCCTCGTTTAGTTTAAAACCTCTGTTTCATTATTCAACATCTTCATCTGACATTAAAGGCAGCGTTATTTTAAATATTGAGCCTTTTGGTTTATTTTGTTTTGCTTCAATCGTTCCACCATGCAGTTCAATGAGTAACTTGCAGAAGATAAGCCCAATACCGCTGTTTCCCTCAATATTTTTTATCTGTTTAAATTCCTCTTTTAATAAATTGATAAACGCATCGGAAATTGTTCTTCCGGTATCAATAATAGAAAAGGATATAGTGGTAATGCCGCTATCAATTTTTATTTTTACCTTTTTGTCGCCACCCTCTATATCAGAAGAGAACTGAATTGCTTTTCGGATTAAGCTTAAGAAAACTCTTTTAAGGAGTTCCCTGTCGCCATCAAGTCCTTCTCCTTTCTCAATCTCATCAATATCAACCTCAACATTGTAATTGTCTATGTAGCGATGAAGACCTTCAACAATTTCGTCAAAGAACTCGTTGAGCAAAATAAATTCTTTTTCAAAAGGGAGCTTGCCTTTTTTAATTCTGTTAATATCCAAGCTTTGAGTAATTCGGTCGTAGAGGTAATTGAGTTCGTTAATGATTTTGAAAGGAACTTTTTCTTCTTCTTCCAACACTTTTTGTAAACAAAAAACTGGACTTTTGAGGTCGTGAATGACCGCATGGAGCATAGTATCCTTTAAAATTATGCTGTTTTGAAGCTTATTGACATTTGTAAACCAAAAAATTGTTGGGGTAACCAAATTAATAATTATGGTGAGACGGTTAAGGTCTCCTTGATCAAAAAAGGTTTGTTGTCCGTTTATTAATTTCTCACATAGCTTGAGTACACCAAAGACTTTACCGTCTCCTTTAATGAGGGGAAGTATTATTGAAGATCTGGTGAACTGGGGGTTTTCCTTTCTTATTTTGTAAAAATCTGCATCAGAGAG
>JADGAW010000078.1 GCA_015231815.1 Nitrospinota bacterium | reverse complement strand
AAAATGAATTGTTTACTCATTAACCCCTCTACCCCAGAAGGTTCACAACTTTCCGTTTTTACAAAAATGTCCACCTCCCCGCCCCTTGGAGTAGGATATATTGCCGGGTATTTATTGGAGAAGGGCATTGAGGTAAAGATTATTGATGAACAGGTAACTCCTTTAAGTGATAAAGATATTGAGCGGGAAATCTCTTTACTGAACTACCCAAAGATCGTCGGTTTAAGTTGTATGACATTAAACTCTGCAAGAGTATATGAGCTTGCCCGTAAGATTAAAAAGTGTGACCCCATGACATCTATTTTTTGTGGAGGAATTCACCCTACAGTTATACCTGAGGAAGTTATAAGTCATGATGACATTGATGGTGTTGTTATTGGTGAAGGAGAGCTTACATTTTATGAGGTAGTGAGCAACCTTTTAGAGAAAAGACCTCTTGATGACATCGATGGTTTAATATTTAAAAAGGATGGAGAAATAGTAAGAAATAAAAGTAGGGGTTTAATAAAAAACCTTGATGATATTCCTGCTTTTCCTTTTCACCTTTTTGATACAACCTATACTCAATACTCCCTTTTCGCCAATATTATTGGAACCCGTGGATGCCCGTATGACTGTATCTTCTGTTCTCAAAGGAAAATGACCGGAAAGAAGTTCAGAACTCATTCGATTGAAAGAATTCTTGCAGATATTGACTTGTTAATTAATAGGTATTCTGAAAAATGCATTACTTTTTCTGATGACATGCTTCTTTCAAATAAACTGTTTTTTAAGCGTTTTCTCAAGCGCATCATTGAAAACAGGTATCAAGATAAAGTTAGCTTTATCATGCAAGCTCGAAGTGATTATATTGATGAAGAAATAATTAGTTTAATGAAGCAGGCTAACTTTTCATTGCTTTCATTTGGAATTGAAACGGGGACTCAACGCTTAATGGACTTTATACAAAAAGAGGAAAAAATGGAAGACCATATTAGAGCTGTTAAGCTTGCCTCTGAAGCAGGAATACCTACAAACGCTGTCTTTATATTTGGATTTCCAACAGAAACAGAGGAGGATCGTGAAGAAACAATTCGTTTTGCTTCCAGTTTGCCTCTCGACTCAGTACGTTTTAATATTGCAGTTCCTTATCCCGGAACACGGATGTACGATATAGCTCTTGAGGAAAATCGTTTGATGAAGAAGAAAAACTGGGAAAACTTTGCTGTTCAATATTATTTAATGAATGACAATATTCCCTATACCCCAAAGGGTACAAGCCGTTATCGTCTTATTTATCAAACGATGAAAGCAAACCTGATGTTTTATCTTCAGCCTAAGAAGGTTAGTGAAATGGTCTTTTCAAAAAAACTTAAATATGGCGGGGTTATAACATTTAAAGAGAATATTTCTCTTAAGGAGAAGGTCTCATCACAGCTTCAACTTGGAAATGCAGCGTTTCGTATTGGACTACGTTTTCTTTTCATTTCTCTCTTAAGTGTTATAAGAAAATAATACTTTTCATTTATATATCACAAGAAATCACTAGGGATGATTGAGCCTAACGTAATTTTAAAAAGAATCATACAGAAAGATACTATTCAGGCTGGGGTATTTCTAAGCTTGGTTCTCTGTATTGTTTTTTTTAGCGTTATTTTTATGGGTAAGACCATTGCCTCAATTCAGGTTCCGGGAGTTCTTGATAGTGGACCATATAACTATAACGGTGATTTTTCTCATCGGGCTTTGATAGATCCGGGTGGCTCAACATGGAGTCCAAGACCTCAAACTATTTTGGAACATGAGCAACTGTCAGAGGGAATGGCTCCTCTATGGAACCCATATATGGGAGTAGGGCAGCCCTTGGCAGGAAGCATGGATTCCAACTCTTTGAACCCTTTAAGAGTGCTTCTATATTTGAATCCCTCTCCATACATGTGGGATATATTCTTGTTGTTCAGGTTATTTCTGGCTGGTTTTTTTGCATATCTATTTATGCGAGCTATCAATGCTTCGCATCTGAGTTCTCTTTTTTCTTCTCTTCTCTTTATGCTGAGCGGATATTTTATTTTCTCGATAGATATGCATTATCTCGATGTTGAGATATTCCTCCCTTTAATTTTTCTTTGTCATGAAAAGATAGTTCAAAAGGAAAATATTCTTAGATGGGGGCTTCTCAACTCATTTGGGGTTGTTCTTTTGCTTTGTGGTGGTCAGCCCCAAAGTGCAGCTTTAATTTTGGGGTTTGGATTTTTCTATTATGTTTTTAGACTCCTGTCCACGTCAGAAAACCGAAATATAAAGGTATTCTCAAAGTTTTTATTTATCTATATTTTCTTCAATCTGCTTGGTTTTTCTTTGTCAGCTCCGGCACTCCTGCCTTTTCTTGAATTCTTAACACTTTCAATAAACAATCATACCCCTAACTTGGAGCATGTTGTTGGCTTAGACTATTCACCATATTTTTTAGATATCATTTCGTTTATTGTTCCCTATTTTATGGGCTTAATTCATCTATCATGGCTCAACGACTTTAATTGGCACAGCTTAACGAGGGGGTATTGGGGAGTTTCCACATGTATTTTTGCTCTTGCTGCCATTTTGGCAACATTCTATAAGAAATTATCTGATAATCTTTTAACCTATTTTTTTGCTATTGCCTTGATACTGATGATTAGCAAGTTATATGGTTTTTCCTTTATTAACTGGGTTGGTTCCCTTCCAATAGCAAACCAAATTAGATTTTTTAAATATATGGGTCCTTTAATGAGCTTTAGTTCGGTGGTTTTAGCTGGAATAGGACTAGACCAAATTGTTAAGAGTCAGATGAGATTGTCCATTATGAAAAAGTCGGCTTACATCTTAACCCTGTGTATCACTTTTTTTTATCTTTATTATTTTAATTACTTGGTCGATCATTATGACGTATATTATTCGTCGGTTGAATTATCAGGAATATTTTCCTTTCCTCTTCCGGTTGTTGTTTTGTTGATGGTGTTGATAGCTCCATTTTTCATGCTGGTTATAATTAAATTTTTGAAGTATTGTCAAAATAGCTTGGTTTTTAATGGAAGAAAGTTTCAGATTTTGGTCTTGATGGTTGCTTTGGTAGAACTATTTATTTATATACCGAATCCGGGGATATCAAAAAGTAGAAATGATCGAGGAGATATTTTTAATAAGGCTCCATACATTGGTTACCTGCAAAACAATCTTCAGAATTTTCGAGTGGTTGGAATAGATCAGGTATTATATCCTGATTTTGGTTCTGCATTTGGCATTAGTGATATCCGGGTTTTAGATGCGCTCCTCCCAATACGATACATGGAGTTTATAAAAAGTTTTAACTTTAAAAGTCCACATGATCGATTTACCGGAGATAAGGGTATCGACTTTGGTGATGAACAAATCCAACGTGCGTTGAATTTGCTTGGCGTAAAATATATTCTTAGTCGTTCCGATATTAATGGCGGAGGTATTACCAAGGATATTGTAGAGCATGGAAAGGTTGTTCATGCCCCAAAGGGGGATGTTCGTCACTGGATTAAAGCTTCTTCTCTCAATATAAACGGCATGATAAATGAGGTTCTTTTTTTTCATGCTCCATCTAGTCTTAAATACAATCTTCAGGTCCCTCATAACTCTTCTCTGGAATTTAGTATTGGGATGGCTCCGGAATCCTGGAGTCAGGATAAGGGAGATGGAGTTCTTTTTGAAATTACCCTGAATAACAGGGAAGAAGGGGAAAACAAGATATTTTCGAAATATATAGATCCTAAAAACAGACCTCAGGATAGGAAATGGTTCCAATATTCAATTAACCTCAGTCAATATGGAGGTCAGGAAGTAACCTTGAAGCTGACAACATATCCGGGTGAAAAGAATGACAATAGTTTTGACTGGTCAGTTTGGGGCGGACTAAAACTAAAAACTCCAGATGAAATGTTTAAGCTCGTTTACAATCACGAGGTTATGATTTATGAGAATCTTCAGGTGTTTCCCAGAGCTTTTATTGTCCATGATTTTGAATTTGCTTCAAAACCGGAAGAAGTATTAAAAAGGTTGACGCAGCTGGATTTTCCTCTTAGAGATAAAATTATTCTGGAAGATAAAATACCTGAATCAATTCAGTCCCAACTGCCTACGCCTTCTATTAAAGGGTCAGAATCAAAAATCATAGAATACAATTCCCAGCATGTAGATGTTCACACTAACTTAAAGAGTCCTGGATTCTTGGTGTTAAGTGACCTCTATTATCCAGGGTGGAATGTTTTTGTTGACGGGAAAAGAACTAAAATGTATCAGGTTGATTATATATTTAGATCTGTTTTTCTGAAGGAGGGGGAACATAACGTAAGGTTTGAATATGAAGCACCTCCTTTTAAAAAAGGGATGTGGATTGCCGGGTTTTCGGCACTTTTTGGTGTTCTATTATTATTGGGGGATATCTTTTACAGGACTCGTAATGGATGATTCTCTATGCGATCTTGTTGTATTTGAAATATAACAAATTGTACCTTGTTCAAAACCGGCTTATATCTTTTTGGAAAATAGAATATTCAATAAAGGTTGAGGGAGAATGGAGACAAGCCGTGTAATAGATGCTAAAAGAAGAGGAAATTCCTCAACATACGAGTTATTTTTATTGTTTTCCAGACTTTTAATGATTCTCGATGCCGCATCCTCATAACCTTCACTTAACAAACCTCCTTTTTCCTCCATTCTGCCTGCCCTAAAAACAACGAAATTAATTCCTGATTTTCTGTAACTAATCCCAAGGTTTTGGAACGTGATGTCAAGAGCACTTTTTGAAGCTGAATAACCAACCCTTACCGGGTTTATTTCCTGTATGACGCTTAATGAAGAAACTGCGGCAAATGTCCCCTTCTTATTTTCAAGAAACCGGGGAAGAAAAAAAGATACTATATCCATGTTTGCATCAAGGTTTAAAGAAAAATTCTTTTGAAACTCTTCACGTGAGAATTTATCTGTATTATCATCAAATGCAGCACCAGCGTTCAGGATAACTCTGTCAGGTAAGATGTTTAGACTGCTCAGTGCTTTATGTAATTCACCCCTATCCATCAGGTTTACAGGAAAATGAAAATAATTAAGTTGTTGTGTTAAGTCATTTGGAGGGGTAGTTGTAGAAATTCCTATTACTTCAACCCCTTCATGTAAATACTTTTTTGCAAGAGAGTATCCTAGACCTCTGGAAGTTCCCGTGATGAGTATTTTCATTTTGATAAAAGTTGTTTAAGTTGAATTTTTGCCATGCCCCAATATTGTGGTATGTCCATACCGAGAAGTAAACTCCAATCATTTTGGGTAAGATAATAACAACATTCACAGTCGTTACTATCAAGAATATGTTGATATGCCTCTTTTACTCCAACTTCCAGAACATTTTTTGCACTAAAACTATCGTTAAGCGATGAACAGGGGAAGGCGAATCCATTTGCATCAATTACCAATTTCAGTTTACCGTAATAACAGGGAATCATATTATGTTCGGGATTTACATCGTGCTTTTTTACCCTTGCTTCAGAATATGAAAAAGGCCAGTTTATTGCGTTGTCTAGTGTACGATAAGAGGTGAAAACAGGATAGCCGAGAGCTTTGTATCTTCTGATTTCCAAAAGAGATGTTTTCATCTCTTCATCGGTTAATCCAAGCTGGTCATTTTTATCATTCAGGGGTTTTAACAGAAGGCTAAACTGTTGTTGGTAGCCATACTTTTTTGCGTTTTCAACAAGAAAAGGAATTTCCTTCATGTTATTTTTGGTAATTGTAGATTGAACTGCAAGGGGGAAATTATTTGTCACAGCAGCTTCAATAGCTTTTATTATTTTTTGATACGAGTTCTTTCCTCTGTTAGCATCATTTGCTTCTTCTTTTCCATCAAGACTAATACAAAGACTATCTACCCCTTTGAGCTTTTCAATATTTTCAGGAAGAATTATTCCATTTGTTACAACATTTACATAAGCTCCTTTGTTTTTAATAAACGAAATTACTTCTTCTGTATCCTCTCGCAAAAGAATTTCTCCCCCATGAATGGTGAAATGAACAGAACCAAGTTCAACGCATTCACTAATAATTCTCTTTATCTCATCAGTTGAGAAGTCTTTGATTTTCCTATTAGACCAGTTTCCTACACAATATTTACAGGCAAGATTGCAGCGGTCGGTGACATATAAAAGAACAACCAGTGGCTTAGGTGTTTTTTGTATGCGGGTCTTGATAATCTCAAGAGGTAGCCTCAGACGCGATTTAACTTTTTGTAGGAGTCCCATTTTTAATAATTCCGGTAATTTTTACATATAACATTGCACTTAGAAGGGAAATAGCTCCCAGCATTCGCTTGATGTCGTCAAATGATTTAATTGTCTTTAAAAATCGAAAAATTGTTTTTGGGTTTAAGTAAAATCCAAGGTATGCTTCCTTGAACTTTTTGTTAATAATTTCCTCGGTCAAACCTTTGGGAATGTAGTTGACACTATCAGATAAATAATTAACCTTATCATAGTTCTTTTTCTCAAAGTCTCCATAAAGGTGTCCTGTTTCCCAAAGTTCAGTACCGGGAAGAGGGGTTAGATGATTTATTGATGCATAATGAAAGGGAAGTTCTTTTATTAGGTCTATTGTTTTGTCGAGGGTTTCAACTGTATCTCCGGCATTACCAATTATAAAATAACCTTTTACTTCAAGTCCGACATCGTATGCCATTCTTGTAACATTTTTCACTTGCTCAAGTTTAATGTCTTTTTTCATCAGGTTGAGTACTTCCTGGCTTCCACTTTCTACGCCAATCTGAACGAGCCAACAACCAGCTCTTTTCATTAGCTGAAGCAATTCTTTGTTAATTCCGGTTACTCTAATCATACTTGACCAACTAATTTTTATGTTGTTTCTGATGATTGTTTCACATATTTCAATAACCCTTGGGCGGTTGGTGGTAAAGGTATCGTCAAAGAAAAAAAGTTCCTTAATCCCATAATCCGTTACCAATTGAGAAATTTCGTCAATTACATACTCTGGAGAGTGATATCTCATCGTAAGTTCTCCTTTTCCACTGTGACAAAATGTACAGCGGGAGGCACAACCCCGTGAGGTAAGTATTCCAGTAGCAGGAAGTTTTTTGTAACTGACAATGCTTGGACGATAATCTTTCAAAGGACCAAAAAGGTGTCTTGCAGGTTTAGCTAGAGAATCAAGGTCTTTAATAAGTGCTGGCTTATTTTGAATTATTTTGTTGTTTTCCTTATAAATAAGACCATCTATTTTTGCCATTTCCCGTGAGTCAAAGTTACTGTCAAGCAACTTCACAATCATTTCCTCTCCTTCAAAAACACAGGCGCAATCAATTTCCTCATGGGCGATAGTTTCTTCGGGAAGACAATAAACGTGTGGTCCTCCAACCCAAATTTTTAAACCTTTATGCTTTGCTTTTAAGGTACGAATTATGTCGAGAGTAAAGTGAAATGATTCAGTAATAATGTAGAACCCGACGATATCCGGTTTTCGAGAAAGAATTTCATTTACGACATATTCCTTTTGATTTAAGGAAACACTCTTGTCGAATAACGAAACCTGATATCCAGCTCTTTCAAGAGAAGAAGCAAGATAGGCAATTCCAAGACTCGGAAGCTTATGGTAATATTTTGCAAGTATTCCGTCACCAACAACAGATAAGGACACGAGAGTTGTTTTTGGTTTATCTGACTGCATAGGGAACGTTATTCCATAAATTAATTAATGTAACCACTAAGACACAAAGGCACTAAGAAAGTGAAATCAAGAATGTTTCGTTAAAAGATGAATATATGAAAAAAGAGAATTTCTTAATCTATCAATCTTCAAACCTTTAAGGCTATATTTAAACCTTTTCTCTTAGTGACTTAGTTAGGAAAAAAGATTTTTCAAAACCCCGTTTTATAAAAGGGGAAACGTTGGTCTTTTTCTTCAGTAAGAGAATAATAATTTCTTTTCTTGAGATAAAAGCCATTGAAGTGTCTCCTTGAGAAAACTATCAAGGGGTTTCGGGTTATATCCAAGCTCTTGAGCGGACTTATTATATTGGTAATAGGTATATTTTCCAACCATGTTTTCAGCTCGTTGTCGGGAAAAACGTAGAGGTTTATTTAATAATTTTCCTTCCAGTTCACAAAGGAGCCCAATACTTTTTAAACATATCTGGGGAATTGGAATAAAAGGAGTAATTCCGCCGGTTATTGCTTTTATCTTTTTTATGAGATTCTTCATGCTGATATTTTCACCACAAAGAATGTATCTTTCTGAGGGCTTTCCTCTTTTCATTGCCAAAATATGACCCATTGCCACATCTTCAACATGGACAAGATTTTGCCCGCTATCAACATAAATGGGAAAAACGTTTGAAGCAAGGGATAAAATCATCTGATTGCTTGGAGTTATACGGAAATCATTTTCTCCGATAATGGTTGAGGGGTTACATATGACTAACTCAACATTATTTTCTTCCGCAAGTTTAAGAGCAAGTTTTTCTGCACGATTTTTTGCTTCACAGTATGGATGCTTGAAATCTTCAACGTAGTTTTCTTCATTCAGAGGCTTATCTTTATTGTTTGAAACACCAATGGTTTCAACCGAACTGGTATATACAATGCGTTCAATTTGCAGTGGGTAGTTTTCCTTAATGACGGAAAACAGGTTTTCAACTCCCATAACAGCCGTTTTAACAATATTATTATTGTCGGTTGGTGAGAGGTTAAAAACAGCTCCGGTATGGAAAATTTTTGTTACTCCCCCGAGAGCTTTATGTAAACTATCTTTATCAAAAAGGTCACCGTAACAAATTTCAACAGGTAGTTTTTTTAAATGTTCAATGAAACTTGTTTTTCTTACAAAACAACAAACCTCATGATTTTCTTTAAGAAGTAATTGAACTAAATGAAAGCCTAAATGACCTGAAGCACCTGTAACAAGTATCTTGCTCATAAATAAAGAGTAAATAAAAAGCACTCATCTTAGCATATATAAGATTACCAATCTATCACTGAAATAGAACCAAGAAATAAAGATAGAAAGCAATCAACTCTTGAGATGATTTATGGGACAAGTCTTGAACGGATTTTCA
>JADGAW010000077.1 GCA_015231815.1 Nitrospinota bacterium | reverse complement strand
GACTGGAGTCTCCTGGAAGAAAATGAAGGACTCTTTAGATTTTGTAAAGAACTTATTGCCTTTAGAAAAAGGCACCCTGTTTTGAGAAGAGAACGTTTTTTTCATGGAAAAAGCGGAGGAGTTAAAAATGCAAAAGACATTTCATGGCACGGAGTTGAGCCCTACAAACCGGATTGGGGAGGGTACTCAAGAGTTCTGGCAGTAAAACTTTTTGCAAATGAAAAAAGTGTTAACGATATATATATTATTTTTAATGGATGGACGGAAGAGCTGACCTTTTATTTGCCCAAGCCTCCTCAAAAAACAAAGAAATGGCACCGGGTTATTGACACATCAATGAAAAGTCCTAAAGACATTACCGAGGAAGGAAAAGGAGTAAAGCTCATAAAACAATCTGAGTACAAAGCGATGGCACAATCAATCGTTGTTCTTATCTCCAAATAAGTGCCAGAGCTTAGAGAGAATCGAGGTAATTTCTCACTACTGGCATAAGGTAGATTTTCTCAAGGTCGTGCTTAACCAGTTCTTCTCCTATTATTCTGATATATTCTTCTTCAGCTTTGTTTTTATGTAAAACAAGAATATTTCTCTCCCCCACCTTACAGAAACCGCTTTCGAACTTTCCTTTATCATAGCGAATTTCTATACCGATATTTTTAGCGCACTCTTCCAGTTGCGTGAGCAGTTTTTTTGTTTCCATGAATATTTTCTTCAAACAGATTGGTGAAATAAACCCATTGAAATAATTATTGTGATTATAGAGGAATATTTGAGGGTTTGATTGAACAGAGTTTTAAATTTATATCGTTATGTTGATGAAATACAGATAAAATATGACTCCTTTAATTAAATTAACCCTTTTATGGAAATCATTGACATTATCGGTTTCACTGCCGGAACTCTTACCACCTGCGCAGCCCTTCCCCAAATTGTAAAAACGTGGAAAACAAAAAAAACAAAAGACATTTCTCTTGGAATGTTTTCCCTTCTTTTTACCGGTATGCTTCTCTGGGTTATTTATGCTGCAATTCGACAAGACTACCCGCTATTCGCTGCAAATGTTATTTCCAGTCTTTTTGTAGCAACAATTTTATATTTCAAGCTTCGCTATAAATAGTGATTACTTCATTTCAGTTCGTCCCTCAAAGGCTTTCATCAGGGTAACTTCATCAACATATTCCAGTTCTCCGCCAACAGGAATTCCCCGGGCAATTCGACTGACCTTAACTCCATCTTTACTTAAAACCTTGTGAAGATAAAGAGCGGTTGTTTCCCCGTCCATGTTCGGGTTCGTAGCTATAATAACCTCTTTAACAGGGGAATGTTTTACCCTTTCAATAAGTGATTCTATTTTTAAGTCAGAAGGACCTATACCGTTAATAGGAGAAATTACTCCCTGTAAAACGTGATACATTCCATTAAATTCCCCCATCTTTTCAATAAAGAACATATCGTTGCTTTCCTCAACAACACATATTCTTTCAGCATCCCGTTTACTTGAGGAGCATATGCGGCATGGATCCGACTCTGCCAAAGCATTGCAGGAAGAGCAGATTTTTATTTTTTCCTTAACGGCAATAATGGCGTCGGAAAGACTTTTAACATTTTCATGAGGTCTTTTAATAAGAAAAAAAGCAAGTCGTTCCGCTCCCTTTTGACCAATTCCCGGTAGTTTTTTGAGCTCATCAATGAGCTGTCTTAAGACTTCAGGATAGTATTGCACTATTTACCAAGATTGAATTGTGACAAGTCAATGCCACCACCAAGTTTTGAAACATTTTCCATAACAAGTCCCTGAGACTTCTGAATTCCTGAATTAACTGCTGAAATAATTAGGTCTTCAAGCATCTCAATATCCTCATCATTTTTTAAGTTTAAAAGTATTGATTTTTCTACTTCCAAGCTTAAAACCTCCTGTTTTCCATTCACAATAACTTTTACCATTCCTCCACCTGAATCTGCTTCAACAATTTTCTCTTTTAACTCATCCTGCATCTCCTGAACTTTTTCTTTTATACCTTTAAACTGCTCAAAAGCTTTAAACATATCTTTGGGAAACATTTTTTCTCCTTACAATTATGGTATTAATATCTACACAACATGTCCATCAAATTTCTCCAAAGCCTTTTGAACCAGAAAGGTTTGATGGGAATCAAGGTTATTACCCTCTTTTTTGGGTCGTAATGGTTTTTCTCCTAAGGGTTGGTTACTTTCGTTATTACTGCCATTCTGAGCACTATTCTGCTCCAAAATAATTCTCACATCGTGTCGGAATACTTTTCTGCAAGCTTCCTTTAAAGCATCCAAGTTCTCGTTATTGTCTGCCAGACGTTTATGAAGAAAAGAACTTTCTTTTTTTAATCTCAAGGTAATACTATTTTGCTCCTTCTTAACCATTTCCCAATCTTTTAAAACATTTAAGAGGGAAGCTCTAATTTGTCCTGCTGCATGAACAATTTGAGTCCAACTTTCACTATCGTTTTTTTGAGAAATAGTCTCCTCAGCTATTTGTTCAGGTAAAGGCTCAACAGCTTTCTGTTCAGCAACCGGTTCAGGTTTTTGGGGAGATGGTTTTTCAGGGGATGGCGAAATTGACTTATAGGGAGCTTGGTTTTGTTGTAATGGTTTCGATGCCTGCTCAGGTTTGTGTTGAACAACGACTCTCGAACGAAGCTCATTTAAAATATCCTTATTGCTCTTTAAGAGCTCAACGATTTCCGGTAAAGCATGAAAAACCGACATATCAGCAGCCTTAATGAGCATCATTTCAACAAGAAGCTCTGGAACCGGCGAATTTCTTCCATCAAGCATTGTTCGAGAAAAAATTGAAAAAAGATATTCAAGCTCGATATTGGTAAAAGGTTGAGCGGTTTTTTTCAATAACTCCAGATTAATATCGCTGTAGTGAAGAATATTATCGCTTTTGTCCTGTAACGAATTAATAACAGTCAAATCCTTGATATATTCAAGCATGTGCTGCAAGAAGTCCATACAATCCATTCTAGGAAGCACTTCTGAATGAAAAAGCCTGATAATTGATTCATAGTCCTTTTCCTTTATTGAGGAAATAAAAGCTGATAAAAGTTTATGGTCTGCAACACCAAGAAACTCCATAATTTCTTCATCATCCGGGTTTTCTCCACAAAAGGAAATTATTTGATCAAATAATCGTTCTGCATCCCTTAATGACCCATCAGATGCTCTGCTAATTTCCATTAAAGCCTCTTCACTGATATTAAGTTCTTCAGAAACAGCAATTTTTCTTAGAGTAGCCACAATAATTTTTTGGGGAACTTTTTTAAAGTTAAAAACCTGACATCGGGAAGCAATTGTCTTGGGTATTTTCTGTAGTTCGGTTGTGGCGAAAATAAATTTAACTCTTGGAGGTGGCTCTTCCAGTATTTTCAGGAGTGCGTTAAATGCTGATTTACTCAGCATATGAACTTCATCAATTATATAAATTTTGAAATTACTGCCTGAGGGAACAAAGTCGGCATCATCCTTTAATTCACGGATATTATCAACCTTGGTGTAGGTTGCTCCATCAATTTCTTTTACATTAATACTAATTCCCTGGTCAATTTCCTTACAGGATGAACAAGTATCACAGGGGGTAACAGTTGGACTTTGTTCACAATTTAAGGCCTTTGCAAAAATTCGTGCGGTGGTTGTTTTTCCAACTCCCCGCATACCGGTAAAAAGGTAGGCATGAGCAACTCTTCCTTTTTGGAGAGAGTTAACAATTGTTTTTACAACAGATTCCTGACCAACAACATCATCAAACTGGTGGGGGCGATACTTTCTGGCATAAACCTGATAGGCAGTTTTCATATCTTATTTTTTATTCATTCTCAAAAAAAAAACCTTGCGAAGGAAAACTTCACAAGGTTTTCATAAGGTGCTGGGTTAACCTACGGCACGTAAACGAACTGCTGCCGCTGCTTCCTTCCGGACCTGACGGGGTTCACAGGGCCTACTGCGTAGGACCCAGCATAAAGTATCTGTTTCAAGAGATGTCATTTTACCAAACATAATTGCTGAACCATTGAAGTTTTTCAATGATTTTATGTTGCTAAAAACCTGTCGTTAACTTCTTAATACCTCATTCTTACATAAATTGACCACGTTTTGTATTACTTCGCTACTACTGAAAAATAGAAATAGAGTCTGATAATTAATGGGACAAGCTTTAAACTCATTCTCAGAAACGGCTTTGAGGCACCCGTTTCTTCCGAGGTCAACTGAACAGCACCTCCACCTCTTGGTGAAGTCGCTGTTCAGTTGAAAATCCGTTCAAAGCTTATCCCATCAATGGTCTCAAGAATTAATTGTTTTTCATCTCTATTTCTCAATACCATGTGGTTAACACTGAATATATTTCAAGCGATTATGATACCTGCGCTGCGTAGTCATCACTGGACATAAGACCAGCAACCTCATCTGGGTTACTTAACTCAATTTTAATCATCCAACCTGCACCGTAAGGGTCTTCATTTACTTTTTCCGGCTCTGCTTCAAGGTTTTCGTTGACCTCAACAACTTTTCCGCTTACGGGGGAAAAAAGGTCGGAAACAGTTTTTACCGATTCCACTTCACCAAATTTTTCGTTGGCTGTAACTTCGCTATCGATTTCAGGCAGTTCAACAAAAACAATATCGCCTAATTCTGATTGTGCAAACTCGGTAATGCCAACCTCAACAATATTACCGTTTGTTCTTACCCACTCGTGTTCCTTGGTATATTTTAGTTCTGAAGGAAATTCCATAGTTTAACCTTTTTGTTAAAGTAAAAAATTATAATGATTTAAAAACCGATTTTCCCGGATAGACTGCCCTGCTTCCAAGCTCCTCTTCAATTCTTAAGAGTTGGTTGTATTTGGCAATTCTATCACTTCTGCAGAGAGAGCCTGTTTTAATCTGTCCTGCATTTTTTCCCACAACAATATCTGCAATAGTAGCATCTTCTGTTTCACCGGAACGGTGTGAAACAACAGAGGTATATCCTGCTTTTGTTGCCATATCTATTGCTTCATAGGTTTCCGTTAATGTTCCAATCTGGTTAACCTTTATGAGGATTGAATTTCCAACTCCCATTTCAATGCCTCTTTTTAACCTGACAGGGTTGGTCACAAAAAGATCATCTCCCACAAGCTGCAACTCCTTACCTGCTTTATCGGTAAAACCCTTCCAGCCGTCCCAGTCATTTTCATCCAGTCCATCTTCAATAGAAACAATAGGAAACTTACTTTTAAGGTCAAGGTAGAAATCCACCATCTCAGCAGACGATTTTTTTGAGTTGTCTGACTTGTGAAAAACATATTCTCCATTTTTATAAAACTCGCTTGAAGCAGGGTCGAGAGCAATAAAAATCTGTTCTCCTGCTTTATATCCAGCCTTTCCTATTGCGTCAACAATTACTTCCAAAGCTTCCTGGTTACTTTTTAAATCAGGAGCAAAACCACCTTCATCACCAACAGCAGTACTGTAGTTTTTTGCATGCAAAACCTTCTTTAATGCGTGAAATATTTCTGCACCAGCTCTTAACGCTTCTTTAAAGGAGGAAAATCCTGCAGGGACGATCATGAACTCCTGTAAATCAACATTATTATCAGCATGAGAGCCACCGTTAATGATGTTCATCATAGGAACAGGGAGGGTAACTGCGTTGTTACCACCAATATATTGAAATAATGATTGGTTTTTTGAAATTGCCGCTGCTTTTGCCGCCGCCATGGAAACACCAAGAATAGCGTTTGCCCCAAGTTTTCCCTTATTGGGAGTACCGTCAGTCTCAATCATTTTTTTATCTAAAGCAGCTTGGTCATAAACATCCATTCCAACAACCGCCTCAGAAATTATGCTATTTACATTTTGAACAGCCTTACTTACACCTTTGCCAAGATATCTGCTTTTGTCACCGTCACGCAACTCAACAGCCTCATGTTCTCCTGTTGAAGCACCCGATGGAACAGCTGCCCGCCCATAATGTCCGTCTTCCAGATACAAATCAACCTCAACGGTTGGGTTTCCCCGTGAATCCAATATTTCCCTGCCAACTACCTTTTTAATTTTAGACATTGATACTCCTTAATTAGTTAATGAACAAGCTGAACATTTTACCAGAAACTCAATAAGGCTTGAGGGAAAAAACTGATTAACAGGTTAATTTCAATTCCTTTGAATAAAGAACTTTTACGAGGCAAAGTCCTGATGCTGGAGCGGTTTTTCCCGCTTTTTTTCTTTCTCTGGACTTCACAAGTTCCTGTATAAAGTCCGGTTTCATTTTTTTCTTTCCCACTTCGACTAAAGTACCAACAATAGTTCTCACCATTTGCTTGAGAAAACCGCTGCCTTCAATATGAAAAAATATCCACTCCTCATTTTGAATGCATTGTGCGGCAAATATTTCTTTAACAGGGTCTTTACTACAACAGCTCGATGACTGAAAGGCACTGAAGTCATGTTTTCCCAAGAGAAACTGTGCTCCCTGATTCATTAAATCTACATCAAGGACTACAGGGATTTGCCAACAATATTTTTGTTGAAAGACATTCCGAACCCTGCTATTAAGAATCGTATAACGATAATGTTTTAATGTTGAAGAAAAACGAGGATGAAATTGCTCAGAAGCTTCTTCTACATTAATGACCGCAATATCTTTTGGCAACAGTGAGTTAAGTCCATTCTGAAAGTTCCAAAGAGGAATTTCCTGATTAAACTCCACCAAAGCAACCTGTCCCTCAGCATGAACTCCGGCATCGGTTCTTCCTGATGCAATAATGGAATTTTCCCCGACTATTTTTTCTATTGCTTTTTGAAGGGTGGACTGAATTGTTTCCCCATCCGGTTGAACCTGCCAACCATGGTAGTTTGTTCCATCATATGACAGAGTAAGCTTTATACGCATAAATGTTATTTCTTAAGCTTTTGTGGCAATTGATTGTTTTTTTTATTAACATAGATAAATCCAACACTCAGTGAGAAATGGGTCGTCAAAAAGAGCATCATATTTTATAGCATTGGAATTTTAATATTTAGTTTAACCTTAAGGTTATATATAACAAACCTTTTAATGCTTGGCGTTACTATGCACACAATGAATATATCGGAAATCCTTCAGCCCAATGTTCTCACAATAAAGGTCGAAACAGATTTTGTTGAAGCAATATCTCTGATGAGTAACAACCATATCAGTTGCTTGGTAATAACAAAAAATAAGAAGGCTGCTGGAATTATTACCGAGAGGGATATTGTACGGATTACTGCCAACACCAAAGACCTTCATGGACTTACAGTAGAAGGTGTAATGAGCAAACCGGTCATTACTCTTAAAGGCAGCATTGACATCCTTCAAGCCTACCATCTCTTAAAGGAAAATAAAGTCCGGCACCTTGTTGTTATTGATGAAAAAGGTGAAGTCATTGGTATTGTCACACCCTCCAATATTATCTCAAAACTCGGTATTGAATATTTTGTTGAGTTAAAAGCAGTCTCACAGGTTATGACCTCTATGGTGGAAACGACACAAAAGGAGGCTCCTCTCATGGATGCCATAAAGAAAATGGCAAAGCATCTGATTAGCTGTGTAATTGTAGAAGAGGAAAATAAACCCGTTGGCATTATTACCGAAAGAGATATATCCATTCTTATAAAGAAAAATCAAGACATCAACTCATTAAAAGTAAAAGATATCATGAGTAGTCCAGTCCTTACAATTAATGCTGAGACTCATATTCATAATGCAGTTCAACAGATGAAGGAAAAATCAATCAGAAGGCTTATTGTTGTTGATGAACAAGGCTTTATTTCGGGAGTTATAACCCAATCAAATCTTATTAGCGGACTCGAAGGGGAATATATTAAGTCATTAAAGGAATGTCTCAATAAAACAACTGATGAACTGAAAAATAATGAAAAAAAGTTTAGCAATATGTTTTATAGTCATAGTGCTGTTATGCTCCTTATCGATCCGGAGAATGATGGTCAAATAGTTGATGCAAACGTTGCTGCCACCAAATTTTATGGCTATCCTCTTGAGGAATTAAAAAAGTTACAAATCAACAAGCTCAATATGCTTCCCGATGCCTGGCTCAAAAGGGATATGAAAAAAGTAACCGATGGAGCAAGAAATTATTTTGTTTTCAAGCATCGACTTGCCGACGGTTCAATAAAAGATGTTGAGGTACATTCCTCAGAAATTATAACCAGTGGAAAGCGGCTGCTCTTTTCAATAATACATGACATCACTGAAAGAAAGTCCTTTGAAAACGAACTTCGCTTAAAACGGGAAGAACTTCAATCCCTTAACCGGAAATTAGAGGAGCGTGTACACCTCGAAAAGGAAAATGCTGAGGCGAAAGAACAAATGCTCATCCAACAGTCAAAGCTCGCTTCAATGGGAGAAATGATTGGCTCCATAGCGCATCAATGGAAACAGCCTCTCAACACCCTCGGACTTATCATACAGGATATTGAAGAAGCCTATGAATTCGAGGACATGACAAAAGAATACATTACAGAAACCGTTGAGAAATCAATGGAACAAATTGAATATATGTCTCAAACAATTGATGATTTCAGGAATTTCTTTAAGCCTCCAAAGGGAAACGAAGACTTCATTATTCATGAAGCGGTTCTTGATGTAATTTCCCTTGTTGCGATAGAACTAAAAAATAATTTTATTAAACTCTCTATCGAGTGTAAATTGGAAGAATGTGGAAAGCAAGATATTATGAAGGAATGTATTACAAACTGTACCCACCGGGAGTTAATGCGTACCAGAGGAATTCCCAATGAATTTAAGCAGGTAATTCTCAACCTGATTAAAAACGCCAAAGAAGCAATTTTAGACAACAGACAAACAAAAGGAAATGAGGAGGAGGAAGGTACTATTGACATACATTTAGATATCAATAACAACAAAAACATCATTGAAATCATTGATAACGGCGGCGGTATTCCTAATAAGACCCTTCAGAAGATTTTCGACCCCTACTTCACCACAAAGGATGAAAAAACCGGAACGGGTATCGGACTCTACATCTCCAAAAAAATCATTGAAGAGAAAATGGGAGGAAGTCTGACAGTAAAAAACAGTGAAAAAGGAGCTTCCTT
>JADGAW010000076.1 GCA_015231815.1 Nitrospinota bacterium | reverse complement strand
ATTTGCATCAGCGGGCGAAGCTCCGCTGAATGCCGTTTATTATGTTCCTTTGTTGATTAGATCGTAAATTTTCTCGAATCGGGCTAGTAGCTCATCAAACGTAACCAATTCAACGTCTTTGCTATTATTCCTAAATAACTCAAATGATTTCAATTCCTTTGGTTTAAGAGTCGAAATCATCCCCATTAAAACGACACATTTGGAATTTGCCGTCTCAAACTCCTCATCAGATTTCGCTTTGTGAGCATAAAATTCTTTTTGGAAATTATCCCTTTGGTCGAGAACCTGTGTAATCCCACCAGTAATGTCCTTGCTCATAGGATACACATCGTCACCACGGTATGCGATTTTGGATCCAACAAGAGCAGTTCTATGAGTTTTTATCTCTATAAACGCTACGTTATGTGTAAGCGCATTTTTTACTAGGAAGTCTGTAACTTTACCATTTCTGTTTGAGAGGTTCTTTCCTCCTACGTATGCCTCATCTTGTAGAAACATAATCGGAAACGAGAAGACGTACGAAAAAACCCAATTGTGTTTCCCCAAGAAGGTATGCCACTTTTTCTCAAGAGTGCTTGTTTCATGTTTCTGATTCATTAATTCCGTAAAAGCCTCTATTACATCCTCAATATATTGTTTATCAAGCGAATCCTTTGTTGCTAACAATGTGTCAGTGGATAAGAAGTTTCCGGTCATTACCAGTTTGTCAAATAAATCTTTAATTGCTGCCTTGTCACTGTCGGAAAAATCGTTAATATCTTGTGACCAAGATTCAAGAATTGTATGAATAGTATTCTTTACATATTTCTTTTTGGGGGCAGTAAATTTATCAGGAAAGAGCTTAGTGAGTTGTTCTGTGGCTAAGTCTAAACGGTCTTGCCTCTGCACATCATTTATATGCTTGAAGAGAGGATGTAGGTTCTTAAGAACGGACTCTGTCAGCGTAAGCGTCTCATCATCTAGGCTGGTCGTACCACTTTTTAAAACATGTACTTCTATTACTTTATATTTATCGAGTAACGCATCCATGAGGGGAGCAAGGTATTTAGTAAAACCAAGGCCAAAAATAGATGATTTGCTTATACCGACCGGTAAAGATACATTGTCCTTGAAACCAATAAACTTGAAGAATTTAACCGACTTATATTTCGGTTTTCCATCACGGTTAAACGGAAAGTGGCGAATCTCTTTTTTCTTTTTAAAAACCTCCTTGCACTTTACTTCTATACCAGTGTCCTCATTTACAAAATAATAAACCTCTTTAGTGGCAAGATTGCTTCTTAGTTCTTCTCGTCTAGGTTCCGGTTTCTTCACCATCTCGATTCATTCGGTTGACAGATTTATAAATATAACGACCTGCGTAACCTGCCGGCGCAGTAATTTGCGCCGCTCTGCTGTTGACGCATTTGTTATGGGTATTAAGGTGTAGTCTTAATTAAAGCAGCAGTGATAGCCGCACCAGCACTTATAATCGATACACCCATTGGTATTAATACTTTCCATTTATCAGCTCTCGAAGCCTGCCTATCATGAATGTCTAAAGCAACTCCAATAAGTTTATGAACAATTTCATCGGATAATGGCTGTCGAATTCGCTTTTTATTTTCTACGACATAAGGTTGCACATATCTTGAGACTAAAGAAACTCTATCTACTTTATTTTCGTCAGGGTCATCATCTCTAACACGAAAAAGTTCCGGATGCGATTTACCAAGCTCCATCCAAGAAGATGAAGAACTTGGTTTTCTCTTAAGTTCTTTCATGAGTCCCTCTTCACTTCTGCTAGTGTATTGATGAAATGCCAAAACTTGGATTAAAGCTACAACTTCCCCTAAACGGTCATTTTTTAAGTATTCTTTGCTCATAATTTTTGACCTCAAAAACCCATAACAGGGTAATAAGTGGAAAGTTTCAATTATTTAATTTTCCACTTTTTCTTATATTAAGCAGTAAAACATGGAAAAATTATTCCGCTTATTATCAATTGCCTGATAATTTCCATGTATTGTGATATTGTAGCACGCTATATGGAAAACAAACCTAAGCATTTGAAACAGCCGTGAAATGAGCAGAAAGACCACACATGACGACACACTTTATGTCTTTATACGATAATGACAACGACAGGCTATCAATTAATCATTGAAAAACCAAACGTACAGTTTGAAATTTCAATGATAAATGGTGTATTATATGAGGTAAATTTTACTCTTACGGCCTCAAGATCATGATTAAAAGACTGATTGACAGAGAAAATATAAAAAAGCTTCAAGACTCTTTTCCAATTACAGCGATACTTGTTATGTATTAGGACTTATAACCAAACCATTGTATTCAGATTTAGTAAAAATTGCAGAGATCAGGAATGAAGTAGCTCATTATCATCTTTATTTAAGTTTTAATTCTGAAGAAGTCAAGAAAAAGTGCAGTGAGCTAGCTTATCTAAAATCACTTAAAAATGGAGCATCAGAAGAGTCTTTAAACTTTAGTAAATACATGAATGATGCAAGAAGTCAATTTGTAATGTCTGTGGTTATGATTAGTCAACGCTTGTTACTTATTGGGTTAGGAACAAATAATAACTCATGAGTTGTATAACAAAAAAAATGATGCGATGTCGAAAAGATTAATTCCAAAGGTCTTTGACTTTATTTTTTTGTAAAATATTTTTTTCAATATACTTTGCCCCTATTAACCATTTAAAAGGATTTTGTATGAATTTAAAAGTAATTGTAGAAAAGGGAGAAGACGGATATTTTTCCGTTCATTGTCCATCTTTGAAAAGTTGTTGGTCTCAAGGTAAAACCAGCGAAGAAGCTCTGGAAAATATTAAAGAAGCCATTGAATTATATTTAGAACCGGAAATTGAAGAACTTGTTGAAGATGAAAACCATAAAGTTTATGAGTTGGCACTATGAAACTCCCCCTTCTTTCAGGCAAACAAGTTTTATCCACCTTAAAAAGACTTGGATTCCAAGAAGTTCACAGAAAAGGAAGTCATGTAAAAATGAAACATCATGATGGAAGAAAAATAGTCTTTCCCTACCATAATCCCGTTGACCGCTTCACCTTGAAAGGTTCTTTAAATGACGCAGAAGTGGATATCAACGACTTTATACAACATATCAAGAAATAATTTCTCTAGGAATTCGCCTGTCAAAAAAGAAATTAGCTTATGAGTTCCAGACCTGAGAAAGCCAGGAATACATTATCAAGACATCTTTTTCAAATCTGCTTTGCCACAACACATTTGTTTGGTGTAATTCATTATAATATGGTGTCAAAACACTAAATACTATCTCTTTATTAAATATTATGGAACTCTACAACTTAGTGAGTTTTTTCGGGATTTTTATCATACTCCTTATATCATGGGGGTTTTCCCATAACCGGAAAGTAATTAACTGGAACGTAATAGGTTACGGGCTTGCGATTGAGATGCTTTTTGCCCTTTTTATTTTTGTTTTACCTGAAGGAGCAAAATTCTTTGAGTTCATTAATACCGTTGTGGTTAAGGTTCTGGATAGTGCAAAAGCCGGTACAGAGTTTCTTTTTGGCAGGCTTGCTCTTTCTCCGGGAGCAGTAAATGCCCAAGGGGAAACTTCTCTGGGGTTTATTCTGGCAATTCAGGCATTACCAACAATAATCTTCTTTGCTGCACTGGTTCAGATTCTTTATTATTACCGGGTTCTCCCATTTATCATTAAAAAATTTGCCTTTTTCTTTACGAAATTCATGAAGGTGAGTGGTGCTGAATCCTTGTGTGTCTCGAGCAACATTTTTGTCGGAATTGAAGCTTCACTTACCATTCGACCTCATTTAAAAAACTTCACTAAATCGGAGTTTTTTACGATTCTTACCGCTGGAATGGCAACAATTGCTTCCAGTATGTTAGCTCTTTATGTTTACATTCTTCACCAAGAGTTTCCCCAAATCGCCGGACATCTTGTGTCAGCATCAATTTTGAGTGCACCTGCAGCACTGATTATTTCCAAGCTTATGTTTCCTGAAACAGAACTACCGAAAACCCTTGGTGTAAATATTGACCCCGACTATGAAAAAGAAAGCAACGTCATTGAGTCAACAGTAAACGGAGCCAATTCAGGACTAAAGCTCCTATTGGGTATTATGGCTCTGCTTCTTGCTTTTCTCGGAATCATTGCATTAATTGATTTAATCATTAGTTTTCCCGGTGGGTGGATTAACGAACTCCTGAGAACAAATATTGACTGGTCCTTAAAAGCTCTTTTCGGGTATCTTTTTTATCCCCTTACGTTAATTATTGGAGTTCCCTTAGAGGATGCATTTGCTATTTCAAAAATCATTGGAGAAAGACTCGTTGCCACAGAAGTTCAGAGTTACATTGACCTTAAACTCCTTATTGCTTCAGGACAGGAATTAAGTCCTCGATCAATTGTAATATGCACCTACGCACTCTGTGGTTTTGCCCATTTTGCCTCCTTAGCTATTTTTGTTGGAGGAATTGTCGCCATTGTGCCGGAAAGGACTAAGGATATTACCGCGCTTGGTTTAAAAGCACTTGTTGCTGCAACGTTTGCATGTCTTCTAACAGCGTCGATTGCTGGAACCTTTTTTAATAATGCTTCTATTCTTATTCAATAAATCTTCCGATTGCACCTTTCATGAATAAAAAGTTACGTGTTTTTTTACAAACCCTTGGCCCCGGACTTATTCTTGCCGGAACATCTATCGGAGTTTCTCATATCGTACAATCAACTCGTGCTGGTGCTGAATATGGTTTTGCCCTAATCGGTATTATTCTCTTTGCAAACGTTATTAAATATCCCTTTTTTGAGTTTGGTCCACGCTATGCGACAGCAACAGGTGAATCACTTATTGAGGGATATCAAAGGGTTGGAAAATGGGCGTTACCCACCTTTCTTGTTCTGACATTTCTTACCATGTTTACGATTCAAGCAGGAGTTACCATTGTTATGGCAGGGCTTGCTTCAAACCTGTTTAATAATATTATTTCTCTTTCTGTTCCGACATGGAGTCTTATTCTTCTCCTTTTTATTGGTGCCTTACTTGTCATTGGTCGTTACCCGTGGCTTGATTTTCTTATGAAAGGAATGATTGTTGTTCTTGGAATTACAACCCTGATTGCATTTTTCTCTGCTTGGAACCATGGCATGTCAATTAAACCAAACTTTGTACAGCCAGAGGTTTTTAGTATTGCAGGAATTGCTTTTGTTGTTGCATTGGCAGGTTGGATGCCCTCGGCTGTTGAGATTTCCGTTTGGCATTCCCTCTGGTCAGTTGAACAGGAAAAACAAACAGGTTGTCGTCCGACAATGAGTGAATCTCTTTTTGATTTTAATTTTGGCTATATTTTTACTGTTATTTATGCTCTGGTGTTTCTTTCTCTGGGAGCCTTTATTCTTTATGGAACCGGAGAAAAATTACCTGACACTTCTGTTGGCTTTACTGCTACCTTTATTAATATTTACACTGAGGCATTGGGAAGCTGGGGTTGGGTGATTATTGCAATTGCAGCTTTTACCACAATGTTTTCCACCACCTTGGCTGTTACCGATGCTTATCCAAGAGTTTGGAGACGAGCAGTTGAATGTTTATACCCTAAATCAAAAAAACTTCACGCTTATTTGTATTGGATTATTCTCGTGACTGTTGGTGGAACGGCATTGATCATAATTTTCTTTTTGTCGCAAAAGTTAAAACTTCTTATTGATTTTGCCACCACTCTTTCCTTTCTTTCTGCTCCACTTTATGCTTACATAAACTATCGGTCAGTAATGTTGCCAAACCTACCAGAGGGAATGAAACCACCAAACTGGTTAAAATATATGGCGTGGTTCGGAATGGTTGCCCTCTCCCTCTTCGCTGTTGCCTTTGTCATCTGGCGATTTTTTTTGTAAAGAGAGACACGAGACATTTTTGCCATGTTTCAGCTTGAGAAGGGCTAAAGTATAATGTAATCCTTGAATATGGCTGTCTCAGTACATTCCAAATACTCACAATTGTAGATCATATAAATAGATGCTCAAGGAATTTTTCCTCAAAACCTTTTTCGTTACATTCATTTTCTTTACCCCTTTGCTTGCTAATGCTGAAGGGAAAAAACCATACACGATTCTTTTTCTCGGTGATTCATTAACTGAAGGTATTGGTATTGACCCAAAGAAAAACTATCCGTCGCTGGTAGAATCAAAATTAAAGAAAAAAGGATTGAATGTAAAAATCATTAATGGTGGTGTTAGTGGATCAACTACAGCAAGTGCACCTTCAAGGCTCAAATGGTATAAGAGAGTAATACCCGACATGGTTGTTATTGCCCTTGGAGCTAATGACGGTCTTAGGGGGCTTCAAGTAGATGAAATGGAAAAAAACCTTGGAACAACTATTGAGGAAGCACAAAAAAGTAACATTAAGGTTGTATTGGCTGGAATGAAGGTCCCTACAAACTATGGAGAGGATTACACAAAAGCTTACGATGAAGTATTTAATCATTTGGTCGTTAAATATAATATTGGCTTTATTCCCTTTTTATTAAAGGATGTTGCCCTTATCAGGGAAATGAACCTTTCCGATGGTATTCATCCCAACGAAAAGGGTCATGAGAAAATTTCTGAAACAGTTTTAGCAACCGTACTTCCTCTTATTGTCAAAGAGAGCAAGCAAGATTAATATGGTGAAAATATGATTCTAAAGGTAAATAATTTACATAAACAGTTTAACCTCTCAGGCAGTAGTAATTCCGTTGATGTTCTTAAAGGAATTAATTTTGAAATCAAAAAGGGAGAAACGGTGGCAATTCTGGGAAAATCCGGAAGTGGTAAATCCACCCTAATATCCTTGATTGCAGGACTTGATAAGCCTAGCAGCGGTTCAGTTATATTAAAGGGAGAGAATATATCCATTATGCAGGAAAACATTCTCGCCAAGTACAGAGCAAAACATATTGGCATTGTTTTTCAACAATTTCATTTAATGCCTCATTTAACTGCTCTTGAAAATGTTTCTTTGCCTATGGAAATTGCCAACGATACTCAAGCTGCAAAAAAAGCAGAGGAAGCGTTAAAAATGGTTGAACTGGAAAAAAGAACAGACCATTTTCCCCACCAGCTTTCTGGCGGTGAATGTCAAAGAGTAGCAATTGCACGGGCAATTGCAATAAAACCTGCCCTATTATTGGCTGATGAGCCAACAGGCAACCTCGATAATACTACTGGCGATTTAATTTCTAAGCTCATTTTTAATCTGGTTAAATCAGAACAAATGACTCTTCTTCTCGTAACTCACAACAAGCAACTCGCCGATGAATGCGACAGAGAACTCTCTATTAACAACGGAATAATGACTGAATCATCGTCTTTATAAAGGCAAAACTATGCAACCTTGGTTAAAACTCGCATTTAAAGAACTCAAAAATAATTCTCGATTTACCTTTTTTTTTCTCATAAATTTCACCATTGGTCTTGTCGGTTTTATTACCCTTGATTCCTTTAAGACCTCACTTGACAACCACCTTTCCCTTAATTCTAAAGCAATTCTTACCGGAGATATTTCCCTTACAGCCAACAGGGAATTCAATACAAAAGAGTTACTCGCTGTGGAGAAAATAATCGGAAACAACTTTAAACGCTCAAAGCAGGTAAGTTTTTTCTCCATGGCAGCAGGTAACAACTCTTCCCGACTAATTCAAGTAACTGCAATTGACCCCAATTTCCCTCTTTATGGGGAAATGGTTTTGGAGAATTCTGGAAAAATAGATGACTCATTTGTAAAAAATGAACTTTTACAAAACCGTAATGTTTGGGCGTACCGTGAACTCTTAATGTCGTTAAGGATAAAGAAGAAAGACACAATAAAAATCGGACACGCTTCTTTTGTGGTTCCAGACGTAATTATTGATGATCCGGGTAGTTTTATATCAGCCTTTAGTCTTGCACCAAAAATATATATGGGAATTAACCAACTTGAGGACACAGGGTTGATAAAGAGCAGCAGTAGAGTACGTTACACGGTAATTTACCGTTTTCTTGAGGAAAAAGAAACAGAAATATTGGCACGAAAAATTGTAGCTAAATTTGAAGAGCTCTATGGAAATAATCCGGGAATTAGGGTGCAAACTCACATTGATGCAAGCAGACAATTGGGAAAAACCCTTGGATACCTTAACGACTACCTTGGACTCATTGCCCTGATAGCACTTTTTTTAGCAGGTCTTGGAGCAGCATACCTTTACCGAAACTTTATCTCTGGACGGTTTCGTGAGATGGCAATTATGAATATTCTTGGAGCGCAGAAGATGGAAACCTATAAGGTTGCAATATTTCAATTAATAACTCTTGGATTTATATCATCCATATGTGCTGTTTTTCTTGCTATTACCCTTCTTCCTCTTTTTACTCAACTTTTGGCAGGTTTTCTTCCAAAAGGTTTTTCAACAGATATTACTGGAACAAGCATTCCGCTCTCCTTTTTTATGGGCATTTTCGGGAGCTTTATTTTTTGCCTGCCGGTGCTGACTAAAATAGAGGGCTTAAAGCCTGCCTTGCTTTTGCACGAAAACGTTTTACCTACAAAATCCTCGAATAAAGCACGGTTCCGATCAATGATCGCATATCTGCCAGGCTTTATACTCTTCTGGCTCCTTGCAATTATTCAGGCAAACTCATGGATTGTCGGTTCATTATTTATTTTTCTCTTTGCACTTGCTCTGATTTTTCTTGGTTTTGTTGGATGGATTCTTTTTATTGTATGCGGGAAGCTCAGTAATACTATGTCTGTTTCCATGAAGATTGTCCTAAGAAACCTTTATCGAAACCGTTACAGCGGAACCTCCTGTTTTCTTGCCATCGCTCTTGGAGCAATGCTTACAACCCTTATTCCAATGATACAAAATGGGTTACAGGAAGAATTCAGCAAACCAAAAGGATTAAAGGTCCCTTCCTTTTTTCTTTTTGACATTCAACCAGAGCAGGTGAACCCATTAAAGATGGAAGTTATGCGAGCAGGATATAGTTTAACCAGTATATCCCCAATGATTAGAGCCCGTCTTGAGAAAATAAACTTACAGGAATTTGATTCAAATCAGAGTGAAAAGACCGTAACAAGGGAGCAGGAACGGGAACGACAATTTAGGAACAGAACCATAAATCTTTCCTACCGAACGACCTTACATCCTGAGGAACATATTGTTGAGGGAAAGCCCTTTTCCGGAAAATATGAT
>JADGAW010000075.1 GCA_015231815.1 Nitrospinota bacterium | reverse complement strand
CTTGATGACATTTCTTGATTCTTCCTTAAGTTCGCTCACAAATTTATAGAGCTTGCCAATTTCCTCATGTGTTGTTTTAACAAGTCCTTCTCCCTTAAGTACCTGTTCGATTTTTTCATCAATTTTATGAACCAAATTGGTGAGGAATTCAGTTTTCTTCTCAATTTCCGTAAGATTATCTTCCGATTCTTTGAGATTTGAATGCCTCATGGCAAGTTTTTGTAGGTCGTTACTGACTTCCTCTATTTTTCCTTTGTAGCTATCAATAATTTCTTCTTTTTTAATAGTGTCATCATATTTCTTTTCCAGATTACCCAGTTGAAGTCCCAGTTCATATCGTGTCTGGTCAAGTTTTTTCAGCGACTCTTTGGCAGTGTTTAATTCGATTATTTTTGTTTCTATTTCTTCATTGATGAGGTTGAGTTTTGAATTTACTCCATCCAACCTTTTTTCCTGATCATTAAGGGCAATTTTATCTCTTGTCGTTTGAATAATTCTTTCTTCAAGTTCCTTATTGACATTCTTTAAGGTATCAATTTTTTTATCCACCCGGTCAATAAACTCTGTTTTCTTGCTTAAAGAATTAATTTTAATATTAGAATCTTCAATGTAATACTCAATTCCATCAAGTTTTTTCTCCATTTTGTCAATAATTGCTTTCCTGCTGATTTGGTTCTCGATTTTGACGTCGTTATTGACAACGAGGGAACTGAGATCATTTAACTTCTTCTCCAGTTGTTCAATTAAGGCTTCTTTTTCGGTTAAATCTCCAAGAGTTTCATCTGTTCTTGCATAGGTATCATTCAGTTCATCAAGTCGTTTTTCAAATGCATTTGCTGTTTCTATTCCTTCATTAAACTTTTCAAACTTCACTTCCAGTTCATTTGCAATAGTTTTAAATTCCTTCATCTTATCGTTGGTGACATCAATTTCTGCCATTTGTTCTTTAAGAGTTTTCATTTTTGCACCAAGGTTATCGATAAGAAAAGAATTAAGACGGTTTATTTTGTCCTCTGTTTTTTCAATAGATATTTTTTCATCATTAATTCTGGCAAGGTCGGTATCAACCTGAATAATGACATTATCCAGTTCATTGAGTTTTCCACTGACCCTACTAATATTCTCGTGCTTCATGTCAATATTTCGGGCTTCAATTTTTATTTCGCTAAAATCCTTGAGAATATTGTCAACCCCTCTTCTTACCTCTTCCACTGCCTCATTTTGCTGCATAAGGTTATCAACATTGCTTTGCATGGTTTTCAGAACTTCCTGAAGTTTATTGGCATCTTTGTTAAAGGTGTCGATTAACGCCTTCTCGCTGTTGAGACGGTCAATTTTCTTATCAAGACTTCTACTTAAATCTTTGAGGGAGGTCAGCTTTTCTTCTGCACCCTTCATGAATTCCTTTAATCGTTTAATTTCCTCAACCTGATCATCAACCTTTTCCAGCATCCCTTCGAGTCGCATAACATTTTTGTCTGCCGACCGAATAAGCTTGTTTTCCTCGGACAGTTTTCTTACCCGTGATTCCATATCCCAAATAAGGATGTTGAGTTTTGCAGATTCTTCACTGGCTCTTTCCACAAGAATTCTTTGCTGTCCAAGACCTTTAAGCTTTACATTGACATGTTCCGCCAACATATTTAAGCTATCAATCTCTCTTTTTGTTTTTGTGCGGCTGGATTCGAGTTCCTTATTGTTCATAAGGACATCGTTAAGTTTTTGCTCAATATTTCTAAGATCCCCCGATTTTTTTTCTACGTTTTCAATAAAATCGTGATAATTTGGTACTTTTTCCTTTAGGGATTCGACAGAGGCTTTAAAAGAGGTAATTGATTCTTTTTCTTTTTCAAAAAACTCGGCTAACAAATGTAAATTTTTTCTTTCTTCAGCAGCATCTTTAACCAGACCTCTTAATTCTTCAAGTTCTTTTTTTGAGATGGAAACTGTTTCATCTGATGTTTCTTTTTTTTCAGCCTTTGCTTTCTTCTCTTCATCAGCCATTACTTCCTCCTTTTACAGGTAAAAGAAAACGCCCTCTTGTTCGGGACTTCATGAGTCATACCACCAACATCACCACGCTTCTATCGTATGAGATAGCAAGCGATTATGATAGCACAAAATCCAGGAAAATTTATCGTAATTTCTTCCGAAAAAACGGTAAAAAGAAAAGTAAAAACTGTTGAAGTAAACCCAAAGATTTAATGATAACTTCAAGACATTGCATAATCCTCTGAAAAGAAAAGATTTAGGAAAAATGTTGTGCTATCCATTAAGCAAAAAATTTATTCTATTACCTACTTGATATATTTTATTTAGTGCAATTACTATCCTACAATTATTGCACTGCAATAAAGAAAGTAAGAGTATTACGGTAAGAAAAAATTGTAAAGAGGGAAAACCCTACTGTAAATTATGGAATGAAATAATACCGAGAAAGAAACAACAGAGAGAAAAGCAATTTCTCATAATTTTGTGGGGATTTTCCTTCCCCTTCAATCACCCCAATATGAGGTTGTCCATTCAATATCAAAAAGACATTAAAGCCTTTTGGTGAGGGAGTTGAAGAGGAATTCAACGAGGGCTTTTTTGTGAGGTGAGGTGAAGGAGCGACGGTCGAAGGTAAGTCCAACACCGGGAAGCTGAGTACCTTCATCCCATCTTCTGACCCATTTAACTTCTCCCTTGCAGTCGATAGGAGTAGAACTAATATCCATTATTTTTAACCGAATTGTTTCTCCAATATCCGGTGGATCATACGAAATAACATAACTTCCCCCGGAACTCAGGCTGGTTATATTACCAAGTCCCCACTTTTTTTCTCCGACTTTATGCATTTGAATTCGGCAGGTTACATCAGCTCGCATAAAAATTCGGTTGATTTTTGAAATTGACCAGTCTGGGTCATTATTCATAATGTTTTTAATAACCTCACTCAAGGACTCTCCATTGTCCTCGCCTTTTATTGACATAACAGAAGCTGATCCATCACCTCCCATATTGCACCGAAGAACCGGCCAGTTCATATTAAGACGATACAGAGTATTGAGAAGTGAGTTAGATGTATTACGCATACTGGTTTTCAGGTCAACGAAAACAGCATTTGGAGGTTTTTCAATACAATGATGAAGAAGCTTGTCGATGTCTTGATAGAAAACAATTTCATCTTTATAATTTCCGAGTGTATCGTGGTAGTTTTCCTGTCTATACCCCTCACAAAGAAATAAAAAATTATTTTTTTCCATTCTAAAACGGGATTATGAAGTTAGAAAATTAAAAAGTTTGAAGATTATAAGGTTTAAAAATATAAAGATTGAAACATTAAAAGGTTAAAGGAAGAGTACTTCCCATTAACGTATGATTTTTCTACTCTTCGTCTCTTCAACCCTTCCACTCTTCAACCCATTAACACATTTACCCATCACTCTTTATTCTCACTAACCTTTATTTCCTTATGAATTGATGTTACCAGTTTATCCGTAGAGGCATTAATTGTATTGGTTAATGATGCCGGATAGAGTCCGATATAAATAATAAAGAAACAAATAGGAATAATTGCTGAAAGCTCTTTTCCTTTTATTTCCGGTATTTCTGTGGCTGTACCTTCTGGTTTTTCGTACATAAGCCCTTGATACATAAAGAGCATATAAATTGAGGCAAAAACAATTGCCACAACAGAAATATAAACAACCATTGGAGCAAAACTCACTGCTTCGGTCGTCCACAAACCAAGCAGCAACAAAAATTCACCTACGAAATTATTAAGCCCCGGAAGTCCTAAGGCAGCAAGAACTATAACGAAGAAAAACCCTGAAAGAATTGGGGCATTCGATGAAAGCATTTTTACAGAGGAGAGTTTTCTATCACCAACTCTTTCTTCAATTAAACCGACATAAAAGAAAATTCCCGCCGAGACAATTCCATGATTAAACATCTGAAGTACTGCGGAAGATTCGCCAATGGAGTTAAAGGCAAACATTCCGAGAAGTACAAAACTTAAATGACTTAAGGACGAATAGGCAGCAATTCCCTTAACATCATCCTGTCCAATAGCGCACCATGCACCATAAATTATTCCCGCCATTGCAAGAACTAAAAACAATCCGCTCACCTCATGGGAAATGGAAGGAAAGAGAGTGAAATTAAATCTCATTAATCCGTAAAGACCTGTTTTCGACATAATTCCTGTCAGAACAATTACCATCGGAATCGATGATTTTATATATGCGTGGGGCATCCAGCTATGAAGAGGAAAGAGCGGAATCTTTATACAAAAAGCCAAAGCAAAGAAAGCAAATAACATGTATTGAAGTCTGTCTCCAAAAACCGTATTTTGCAGTTCAATAAGATTAAAGGTTAAGGTTCCTGTTTGTTTGAAATGCACCACTCCAATAATAATAATTGCCACCAGAAAGAGCAAACTTCCCACGAGGGTGTAAACAACGAACTTTATAGCAGTATAGAATTTGTCCTTTTCTGCCCACAAGCCAATAAGGAAATATGAGGGTATGAGCATAACTTCCCAGAACACATAGAAAAGCACAAGGTCGAGTGAAACAAAAACACCAATTATGCCACCTTCGAGAATTAAAAGAAGCGCAACGAATTCCTTAACCCGTTCCTTCACGATGTTTTGCATGGAAAGAAAGGCGATAGGGAATATGATGGTTGTCAGCAACACCAAATAGAGGGATATGCCGTCAACCCCAACAAGATAATTAACTCCTAACTGAGGAATCCATTGAAAATGCTGGACAAAAACAAATCCACCCGCTTCATAATCCCCACCAAGAAGGGCAAGGGATATAAAGAAAACTCCAACAGATACCGCAAGTCCACTCGAGCGATAAAAATCATCCTCTTTAATATTGGCGTAGAATAAACCAATCCCGCATAGAATCGGGAGAAAAATAAGCCAGCTTACAATACTTTCCATTAGAAATTGTTTATGTGAAAGAGTAAAAAGAATGATGAAACAACAAAAACAGCTCCGGTAAAGACCATTAAACCGTAGCTTCTGATTTTTCCGTCCTGTTTCATCGTAACTTCCTGCCCGAAGAAATCAGCAAATTCTCCGGCAAGGTCAACCAACCTGTCAACAATTTTTGGTTCAAAAATATTTCCCAGAAAATATCCAACCATTTTCACCGGTTTAACAAAAACCATGTCATAAATCAGGTCGAAATAATAGTTTTCCTGTAAAGTATCAAAGAGCGGTCTGAACCGTTCCCGTAAGGCTTCTGTTTGCTTTGTGTTAACAACAAACATCTGGTAGGCGGTGTAAATACCTGCAAGAGGAACAATAACACCAATAATGAGCAGAATCGTATTATGGGGGTCTTCAATAACCTTCACCGTGTAGCTGAGGAACTCTGAAAAACCAGATTTCCAGTAACCGCCAATAATTGCCAGTAAAGCTAAAATAATAAGGGGAACCAGAATTATATAATTTGATTCATGGGGTTTTTCGCTGCCCCGGTACTCGCCCCAAAAGGTGAGAAAAACGTTTCTAAAAGTATATACCGACGTGAGGAAAGCAGTGAAAATAGCAAAAAACCAAAGACAATAACCGCCCTGCTCCGACATAAAAGAAACCGTAATAATTGCTTCCTTACTGTAGAAGCCACTAAAAAGAGGAAATCCACAAAGAGCAAGGGAACCAATCATAAAGCAGTAAAAGGTTACAGGCATTTTTTCCTTTAACCCACCCATTTTACGAATATCCTGCTCACCGTTCAATCCGTGAATAACAGAACCTGCCGAGAGGAAAAGCAATGCTTTGAAAAAAGCATGAGTCATGAGGTGAAAAATCGCCAAAGCGTAATAGCCAAGTCCTGCAGCAACAAACATATAGCCAAGCTGACTCATGGTGGAGTAGGCAATGACCCGTTTAATATCATATTTCACCAAACCAATAGTAGCTGCCATGAAGGAAGTCAGAATACCGATAAAAACTATCCACTCCATAACATTGGGAACCAGTTCAAAGATTACATGACATCGAACAATTAAGTAAACTCCTGCAGTAACCATTGTTGCAGCATGAATGAGGGCAGAAACCGGGGTTGGACCTTCCATTGCATCCGGAAGCCATGTATGAAGAGGAAATTGTGCCGACTTGGCAAAAGCACCAATAAGCAACAAACTACACGCCCAGGCAAGAGCAGCATTATCATTGGCAAAAGCAGTTCCTGCCTTGGAAAAAACATCGGCATAGGTAACACTTCCAATATATTGAAAAAGAATTAACGCCCCGACAAGCATTCCGACATCGCCTATAACGTTCATGACAAAAGCTTTTCTTGCAGCAAGAACAGCAGAATGTTTTTCCGTGTAAAAGCCAATAAGAAAGTATGAGGAAAGACCAACAAGTGCCCAGCCAACAATGAGGAAGAAAAAGTCTGCCGACAGCACCAAAACGTTCATGGAAAAGATAAACAGATTCATATGGGAGAAGAAACGGGAATACGCTTTCTCGCCATGCATGTACTCAACGGAATAGCAATGAATAACAAAGCCAACGCCGTTAATAATCATCAGCATAACAATCGACAATGTATCCACCAGAATTGAAACGTTGAGATTAAAATTTCCAACACTTACCCAGTTGTAGAGGGTCAGGGTTTTGGCAACATGGCTACCGCTGACTAAGTCAATTAAGCAGATAAAGGTTGCAAGAAAGGCAATACCAACAGATATAGAGCCAATAAGTCCGGCCTTTTTCTCGCTAAAGCTATTTCCGCTCAACGCAAGAATCATAAATCCGGAAATTGGTGCAATCAGGGTAAATAAAATTAATTCTTTCATACGTTCTTCTATCTAAAGTACATTATTATCATTTTGTAACAGCTAATACCTAATTTCTATCGCCTTGATACAAGGCTCTTACAAATAAAGCCCTATCCTTTTAATAAATCAATTGAATCAACATCCGTTGATTTTTTTACCCTAAAAATAACAACTATAATTGCCAGTCCGACAACAACCTCTGCAGCGGCAACAGTCATGACAATCAGCGAAAAAATTTGACCGTCAACCGACTTTAATTCATCAGCAAAACCTATTAACGAGAGGTTTACGGCATTGAGCATAAGTTCAATGGACATAAACATAACAATCGGGTTTTTGCGAACAAGAAACCCGACAATCCCAATCGTTAAGATTAAAAACGCCAATACTTGTATTTCTAAATGTACCATCAGTTAATTTTTCTCACATTTAATGTTTCATCGCCTGAATGGAGATATAAACCAATACTCCCACAAAAGAGGCAACCACCAACACAACCACAATTTCCATTTATAGCTCCTCTAAACTTTTAATATCACTGATGATTTTTCTGTTCAACACAATCAGAACCACAAACAATAGACCTATAAGAAAAATATCAGCATAAACCAAGACTTCATTCGCTTTCATAAAGTTTTGTACAAGCCAGCCAATTAAACCAACATTTGTCGCCAAAATTAAGGCAAAAATAACTTTAAGGTAACCGATTAGCTCCTTAATTTTATCAATCTTTGCCATTTATCTAAGATGTTTTAGCAATAGAACTAGGTGTAAAAAGCATAAAAACGACCTTCATTTCCGACTTTTTCAGTTTTATACTCAAAATTACATCCCTTTTGCTTCTTTGTTCGTTTATCTACTAAACTAAACACCCTATCTGATTTCAGTCTTCTTTTGCTTTCATCACCTGATGTGTCTAAAAACATTAAGAAAATGAAATAGTCTTCGTCATCAATAACAAACTCCACTTTATCTATATCGTTTAAAACAATAGAATCTGATGTTTGATTTACATCACCGTTAAAAAACTTACTTTTTGACCAGTATTTAAAGCCTTTCACAAGGGGTTTAAATTCAACCCATACTTTTAAGCCCTTAGTTTCAATATACATATCAGCAAGAGGGTGCCCAGATGATTCTTCAGGATAAGGACACTCATTAACCACTATCCATTTTTCATTCTTTTGTAATTTTTTTGAAAGTTCAGCAATAAACTTACGTTCAAAAAAGGATGTGTCATTCTTAAATTCTTTTTGAGGCTGAAAAAGAGACAATGATTGCTTTAATAATTTGGTCACTAAATCATTAATTTCCATCTAGACCTCAGTAAGTTGAAGTATCTTTAAAACTTTCTGAACTTTTAAACAGGTAATATTGTTCATCTCAAAATAGCTTTGTCGTATCTGGTTTAAAATCTCAACCTTATTGTTGGGATTCATTGCTTGCCAATATTTACGGTCGACTTCTTCCTGACTTCTGAAATCGTTGAAGGTTTTAACTTTTTTAATCATTTACTTCTTTAATCATTTCATTATGTTTTTTACTTCTTCTTACCAGAGCAAGAATACCAACCGCTGCAATCAAAAGCAGAACCGATGCAAGCTCAAAGGGTATTAAAAAGCGTGAAAAAAGTTCATGAGACAAAAGCTCTATCGACCCAAAGGGCAAGCTGTTTTCCTGTCCCATATAAGCAGTTTTTATTAAATCCTTTTCAGGAAGGGTTAGCATACACAATATTTCAAGAACAAGAATAACTGAAAGAATCAGTATGACCTTTCTGTCCACCGTAACTTTATTAACCTCTTCACTGCCTGAAGTGCCCAGAAAAGCAATGATAAAGAGAAAAAGCACCACCACCGCTCCTGCATACACAATTACCTGAACCATCGCCAGAAATTCTGCGTTCAACAGAATAAAAATTGTGGCAAGGGTAATCATATGCCCAATAAGGCTAACAGCACAATACACGGGGTTTTTCAGACTAATTACACCTCCGGCAGTAACAATCGCAATTAAGCCTAGACAGATAACCAGCGTTTCCAAAAGTTTTTCCTTTCAGGTTGATATTTTGGGTATTTTAAAAGCATTTCCTTATTGTAAAGATAATCATCACGCTTATAACTTGCAAGTTCAGTATGATCTCTTAAAACAATTGCTCCTGTCGGGCATGCTTCCTCACAATATCCACAATAAATGCATCGAAGAATGTTAATTCGATATTCCTTGGCGTGTCGTTCTCCCCTTGAAACAGGAGATTCCGGGTTATTTTCCCCGGCTTCCACATGAATACAGGAAACAGGACAATTAGCAGCACACAAAGAACAGCCAACACACCGTTCAAGTCCGTCATCATATCTTCTCAAATAGTGTCGACCCCGGGTGGAGGGGGGCATTTCCCTTCTCTCTTCCGGATACTGGATAGTATCCATTTTAATGAAGAGGTGCTTAAATATATGTACCATACCTGCAATAAGAGCTTGTGCTCCTTTTGCCGCCTCACTTAAACACTCACCAATACATTTTTTCTCGTTATTCATTTTTTGCCACAGATTTCACAGAAAATTAAAATACTAAAGGTTATAAACATGAAACACCGCTGTTACAAAAATATTTAAAATTGATAATGG
>JADGAW010000074.1 GCA_015231815.1 Nitrospinota bacterium | reverse complement strand
GAGATTGATGTTTTCTTTTTCAATATTTTTCATTTCATCCAGCATTCCAAGCCTAGGGTTTTCCCGTAAGGTATTGGCAATTATCTCTTCTTTTACGGTGAGAAGTCTGGAGTAAAAAAGGTTTTCAGGAGTTTCCTGCAAGGCTGTTATGTTTGTATTGTCGTACCTGAGAATTCCCTGCAACTCTTCTTCAGCCATAATATCTATTGAAATTAAACGGCTCTTGAACTTAGCGAGCTGTACTTTAGCTTCAATGATGTTGGTTTGATTTCCTTTTCCCACCTCATATTTTTTTTGGGCAATGCGAATAAATTGCCTCAATAATCGTTGACTGTCTTTGATAAGCCTTTTTTCCACCTGTAAATTGGAAAGAGCAAAGTAATGCTGACTGATTTCACCAACAATTCGGTTACGTTCTACTCTTTTTGCCATTTTTCTTTCAGAAATTTTTCCTGAAACTACTTTTTCCCTATGTTCCAACTTTCCGGGGGCATAAATCTTTTGAGAAATGCCTATCTTTTTTTGGGTCATTGCTTCCTGATTGAAGCGAAATGAATCTGTGGGAACATTCATAAGCTTAAGGTGCAGCATGGGGTCCTCCCACGAAGAAACAGCTACTTTCTTTTCCCTGAGAGCATCTATTTCCGAGTCGAACCTTTTGAGGGAGGGGTAAGCCGTTTCTGTTTTTCTCACTATCTCTGCCAATACCGGGTAGTTTTTTACCACGCCTTTGTTTGTTTCTGCATAAACGGATACTGGAAAAAATGTTAATCCAACCATCAAACTGACGTAAACAATCAAATGTATTTTTCTTTTATTTTTCATAAGTAATTAGTTGTTAATGTTTATGATTATGTCCTTCATGTCCTTCATGTCCTTCATGTCCTTCATGTCCTTCATGTCCTTCATGTCCTTCATGTCCTTCATGTCCTTCGTGACCTTCCTTCATCGTATTCATGTCGTGTGAATGATGGCTTTCTCGTATGATATGCACTTTATTGGAACGAACTTCATAATCAAATTTATATTCTTTGCCAATTCCTGCAATAACAGGGCAAACATCATTCTTCTTATGACAGGTCAGACATATTTTTTCTTTTGTGTCGTGTATGTTTATCACCCCCACTTGTACCCCTTTCATATGATCATAGGTATTTCCTTTTTCAGCAGCTTTTTCCATATATGGAACATAGGCGCTTCCAGCTCCATGACATGCCTCACAAGTAACACCAGCAACTTCTGACTTAGGCTTTTGAGGGTCAAAACCACCAAGCTTTTTATATCCAGTGGAATGACATACAAGACATGCTCCTTCTGCAGAATAGTTTTTGCCTTTTTCAAGTTTTACTTTATAAACTACCTTCTGTTTTTCAGGTGTTCTGTACTGTTTAATTCTCTCTTCAATTTTTCCGGGTTGTAAAAAACTCAGAGAGTTTGGCAACTTTCTTACCTTTCCATTACTAAGGTATTTCTCGAAGGTTTTACTTTCCGCCTTATGGCACTCGCTACATACTTCTTTTCCCACATATGCATTTTCAGCTAATGCCAATGTATGCAAAAGGAAAAAAAATATAATGGAAAGATATGTACAGCATTGTATTTTCTTATTGATTGTCATCTTATAAATTCTCCAAAAAATTACTATTTGATTGTATTTACACGTATGAAACCATAAATAGCTTATTATGAGGTTTGCTACACGGAGTCATTGCGGACGTACAGGTTACGTCTATGAGTAATAAAAGAGCTTGAAAAACTTAGGAAATGGGAGGGTGGTAAATTTTTTCCTGAGATGGAGTATGGTACGGTGGGGTTTTAATCGTGTCGATAGCTGTGACGATTAAGGAGGTTTCAATATCGGTAAATGAAGGGGCAAAATACGATAAAACAACACAACATGATCCGCCATTACATTTATTGTTCATCTGCTTTTTACCACTTGCTTCTTTTGGGGAACTTTTTTGAGAGGATTGCTTCATTTGGTCACAGTGAACAGACTGCATGGAAGCTTCATTATTTCCCATCCTCATTTCAGAAGCTTTAAGCATTGCAAAGCTGTTGAGAGGCAGACTAAGACAAATGAGGAGAGTAAGTAACAGTTTAATTTTCTTCATAGTTTAAATATTGTATCTTAATAGCTCTATTATAATCAACTTGTTACAGAAGTTCTCGTCTTCTATTTCCTTCTCTGCTAAGCTCAGAGAAGGGTAAGAGCTTTTTCTCTAAAATCCTGGAATTCCAATAGGACCTGGTAAATCAGGAATACCACATCCATAAACAAAAGCCAGCATAGTTAACACAATCAGTTGTATCGTTTTTTTCATCATTTATATGATATTAATATTTATGAAAAAGATTTTATCACCTTCTACAAATAAAATTTTAAATTAAATGCATCGCATTACCATCTAACGAACTCATGGTGCTTCACTTAGCCTTGAACAAAAACATTTAAGGGTTAAATAATTGGGTCAATTACCTGGGGAGCAGGTGCATCATTCTTCTCACTTGAAGGTTTACTGCTACTTTTCCTCTTACTTTTTTCCCGGCTTTTATAAGAAGACGTTTTTTTATGCGAAAGCTTTGAAGGACTTAAGGAAAAACAGTCACAATCCAGAAGGGGATGAAAATAATCAACTTCCTCCAACAAAATAGAAGCGGTGGTTTCCGCAACTGAGGCTACCTCAACCCGTACTCCTTCAGACTTTAAATGCCGAACAAGTTCTATATAATCTGAGTCACCAGACATAATAATGATGGTATCCACCTTTTTTGAAAGCTGTAATGCCTTAATGGTCAGAGGAATATCAGCTGATTTATGACAGGGAGAAACTGAACCATGATAGTTGCTTTGGAGCCTGTCGGCAAGTTTTGTGGAGATATTTTTTCCTTCTCTGAAATAAATAAGTCGGTTAAGACTTCGGTTTGTTAACAACCGGGGGATAAGGGTGTCAAAGTTCAACATAACGCTATTGTCTTTGTGCTTCGAGTGTAAACTAATTTCAATATTATTTCCATCAACCAATATTGCAACAGATTGACTTACAACAATGTTTTTTTTATCGTTTGTCATAGTGCCTTTCGTAATTTAAGTATTTTTAAACTCAATTTTTTCCTTATTATCTTTCTTAATACTATTTTGCTGCCCTTAACGTGAGAGTAAAACCCCCAAAAACATTTTCGGTATATCTTAAACGTTTTTCCTTGATTTTCAATCAATTTTTAATAAAAGATGCCTGTCGAGACAAAAATAATATCATGTTCCCGTACACTCTTAGAAACCAACACTCAAGCAGGGTCAATAAAGTTCAATATTGGGAAGGTTATCATAAACCTCCTGCCACGTTTTACATTCCGTTAAAACTTTTATGATCATTGGCAGGGGCTCACTCCAGACTTCCGGAAGGTTTGCCTCTCCTGAAATTGTAGTGGAAAAGGCAAGTTGTTCCCCTGGTGGATTAAAACCTGCATTTACCCCTTGTTTGTTGCCTCGTGCATCTATTCTGAACCAACCAAATTCCTTTAGATGAACGGCATTAAGTCCGTGGAGGCAAAAAACAGGATTATTCTCCTCAAGTGTAAGACGTTGATAACAAAGACCAGCAGGAATACTATTTGCCCGTAGTAATGCTGCGAGTAAATGGCTTTTTGCATAACAATAGCCGGTTCCATAGAGCAAAACATCTGAAGCCTTTATGGTTACCGGATTAATCTTAAAATCAGAGCTGTGTTTGATTTCATCCCGCACAAATTCAAAGCACGACTTTGCCACCGTAATATCATCACTGTTTCCTGTGGCAAGTTCCTTTGCCATATTTTTTATAGCAGGATTATCATGATCAATAAATTCCGTTACAGCCAGATATTTTTTCATCGTTTCCATGAATTTACGTTTATGTAAATATTAATCTTACCTTAACAAATAAGTCCACAGCGGGAACATTTTTCGAGGTCAAGACAATCAGGGCTCACAACTCCCTTGTCTCCCCGTTTTTTTTCTGCTGTCAGATATTCAGGAGTTACATGGTAATCAATTAATTCATTGAGACGATTAAAACATTCACCATACTTCAAGCTGTCTTTTGAACGTTGATACATTTCTTTAAGAGGCAGAACTTTTTTCCAATGCTTCTCACCTTCAAAGCCAGAACGGGCATATTGTTCCATTAAATCAGTACTAATTTCTGTTCCGTTGGAAACTAAACTTTGAAGCAGAGAAGAATTTAAGGAAGGAAGCTGAAGTTTGACATTGGGTAATTTACTTATCTTGTTTAAAAGCTTGATTTTAGCTTTGGTAGTTTTTATACCCTCCGGCAATAAATCATAATATGGTGTTACAGGCTTGGGAATAACAATATTAAAGCCCGCAGTGATTCCTCCAAGGTAGCCATATTTTTTTCCTGCTTTAACCATTATTTCCCTGACCTCAGTAACCGTTTGTACCAAATCCTCAATATCCTCTATAGTTTCCTCTGGTAAACCAATAAGGAAATACAGTTTCAGGTGAAACATTGAGACATCATAAATATCTTCAATTCTCTCAAAAAGACTCTTGGTATCAAGAGGTTTATTGAGGCTAGTGCGTAACGTATCATTTCCTGCCTCCGGGGCAATAGTGAGGGATTTACAGTTATTTTTTTTCAAAAGTTCAACAATTTCCCGGTCATATTTATCAATTCTAAAGGAGGAAAGCGTTGTTGTAAGGTTTTGTGAAGCCGTGAACTCTAGAATTTCCTTAATATTCGGGTGACCGAAAATATCCGAAGCAAAAATTCCCACCTTATCTGTAAAACCTTTTCCCTTTAGAATGCTTGCCTTAATTGTTTCGAGCGGGTAATATCGTACTGGGCGATAGATATAACCTGCAGTGCAAAATCGACAATGGGCTCCACAACCACGTCCCAATTCAATAAGAAACGTATTACTAAAGGCTGTGTCTTCAGCAATAATTGTTGAAAAGGTTGGAGAAACCAGTTCCTTTTCATAGAGTCTTTTTGTTCTGTTTTTTTTACCTGAATAAAAAACCCCTTCTATTTCCCTTATCTTTTCCTTTGTTTTTTCCTTGTTTCCAAGGTTTTTTATTATGGTTTCCCGTACTTCTGAAATAACCATTTCCCCTTCTCCAATTACCATAAAGTCGGCGATTTCAGCAATCGGTAACGGGTTAATAGTAACAGCGGCACCACCAACGATAATAAGGGGAAAGGTTTCGTCTCTTTCTTGAGCTTTCAGGGGTATTTCGTTCAGGATTAAAAACCGAAGAAAATTAATATAATCAAGCTCATAGGAAATGGAGACAGAAAGAACAGGAAAATCTTCCGGGTTATTTTTTTCGTCAAAGGTAAGAATCCGTTGTCGGGTGAACGGCTTTGGAAAAAGAATTTCATCAGGAATAAAAACTCTCTCAGCCAGAAAATCATCTTCGGGTTTATTCCAGAGACTAAAGGTCTTTTGAAACCCAAGATTGGACATTCCAATTTGGTAATTATGAGGATAAAGGTGGCAAACTAAATTAACCCTTCCATGTTTTTTGGGAATAACGTGTGTTTCTTTCAAACCAATTTTTTTCACATGCAATCGTTAAAAGGAATAACGCTGAATACGTTATTACAATATGGAGTAACAACGCTCTCTCTCACCCTGAAATGCTTAACAGGCAAAGGGAAACAAGAACAACATTATTACACCTTTTACCTGAATGCTCAAAATTGAACTTTCATTATCACCTATAATTTGCATAAACAACCTATTGACGCCTTTTATTATCAAAGGCTGGAAATCATTTTGTTAACTTTTCAAACAAGATATATATTATGGAAGGTAAGGGGAAATTTTTTATATGAACGGTGTACCGTTAAATAAACGAAATGCAAGGTAATTTTAATAACTCAAATAACTTTAATGATTTCTTTGCATGCTTCATATTGCTTTGACAATGCAGTACGCACAATATAGTCTTCAATTAACGAAGCAGCCATTTTCCGCTGTCGGGCAATTTCTGCAAAGGGTGCTGGGGGTATGTTCTCAGCACTGTGGCTTAATGAAACTTCCTGTTCATTTGCAGTCGTTAGGGTAAGTAGGGTATGTGCCTTTTTATCCTTGAATAGCACAAAAGTACATTCGTAGGAAAGCCCATTATCTCTGATGGTATTGTAGGTTCTATATTTCATTGACCACCCGTGTACTACAGATTCTTTAACGAGGTTAACAATTTTATTAATTTCATTCATAAGTGCAGAGTAGTTCTTGACACGACCCATAACGGCATAATCAATACCACATAGTCCAACCTCATTGACCTTCAGGTAATCGTTTTCTACAAGAAAGTCCACCAATACAAGGTCATCGCTCCACACAAGATTAACTCCCCACTGCAACAAGAAGTGGTTAAGTTTATCATTTCTTCCTTTCATTATTTTTTCCTTTACTTCATCACGGAGTTGTCCATTTACAAAATTATTCTTACATTTCTCTACATCCTTTGTCACGATGTTCATCATTTGAACACCCAGTCGATATGCTTTTTGAGTGGGATTAACTTTGTCTGGAGATATAAAGTTAAACAGACCCTTTTCATCATCTTTTATATTTATATCAAGAATTGAGTAAAGAGCTGTTTCGATGGTAATTGCCCCGGAGGCTGGAAGTCCATCATTAATATTGCTGACACCAACATGCTCAGCAATAATTTTCTCGAACTCATTTTGTTTGCCGGTAAACTTCGTATAAATATCATCTAATCGCTTAAAACGTCTCCCCATCTTATCTTGATGACGTGAAGAGCCATCAGCAACTTCACAGAGCATAGTTAATTGTTCTCGAAGGTGATATTCAATGTCAGGGAAAGGAAGTTGCACGGTTAAATCACCAACGGTTACTCCCTCCTCTTTTACAACCATTTTTACTTGATTGCCTTGGTTGGGATAAATAGCCTCCCATACCTCAACACCCTCCACCATATTTTGTCTTGGAATAGTAACATCAATAAGCTCCATAAGAATTGGTTTTTTTATACTAACAGGAGAATTGATACCAACAGCCTGTTTGCCACTCTCCAATTCCAGATGCCAAGTGTATCCCTGACGATATAAAACAAAGGGTTTAATATTGTCATTGAAAATCATACTGGGAATTAATTCCGAGATTTTCTTTGCATGTTTTTCATTGAGTGGAGATTGTTCACTGAGCCATAATCCAACTTTATCGTGGTCGAATATTTTATGAACGGTTTGCGGGTTGTCAAGGGTTAATCGGTAGTTTGAAAAGTCTTTTCCCTTCACAACCTTTTGTTCTTTATTGTCTTGTAGCCAGACACATTGGATGTATTTTTCAAATGAACCACCTGCATTGAGGATAATGGAACCTGATGCGTTAGAAGTTAACGTAACAGCACCTGAAGCTTTCGGCATTAAAGTAATAGCACCTGATGCTGAAGTTCCTGCTGCATTAACTTTGGCAATTTCAAGACCTGTTTTACGAAATTCATCAAAAATAATGTCTTCAACACCTCCGTAAAGGGCATCTTGAATTGGAGCCGGAGACCATGGATCAAGAACTACTTGTGTATCCCAGTCAGAATCACCAACTCCCCCTTCACCCATAGCAACCTTAAAAGCATTACCACCTTTTATATAAAAATTAAGCAGTGGTTGTTTTGCCTTAATGTGATATTTTTTTTGAAGAGTCTCTTGCTTAAATTCCTTGAATCTGGAATTGATATTCTCAAGAGCTTGAAGAACCAATTTCCGAATACTTTTATTGATACTGTTTGCTGAAACATCATTAACCTGTCTGGTTAACCATTGACTGATAGCACGACGATTTGCTCTTTGTTCATCGGACTCTCCCATATCTTTACTCCAATTAATGTTTCCTTATAGAACGTTTAGCACACATCTTTTGTGACATTATTTTGTTAGGAATAATAGAGTAGATAGGGGGAAAAACTGGATATTGTTATCTAGCAAATTGCAAATGAAGTCTGTTCCCCCAATATTCACAAAATTGCCAGATTTTGCATATTTTGTATTGAAGCCAAGTTTACTTTAACCAACCATCAGTTTTTCTTCTGAATAAACAAAACGCTCTTTTCGTTCTCTTCTACTTATTGCAATTGCCAGAGTTAAGGGACCGAGCCTTCCTATAAACATAAGAATAATTATCAAACATTTCCCATGGTTACTTAAAGTTTCGGTAATGCCCATAGACAATCCGACCGTTCCAAAAGCAGAAACTGATTCAAAAAGAAGTTTTACAAACATTGCCTGACTGTCAATATCGTTAAGAGCATGAGCTTCTGATATCAAAAGAAGCATGAAAAAAATACCAATAATGACTGATGAAATAATTACGATGGTAATGGTTTTCCCGACAGTGACCGACTCAATTGTTCTTTTCATGAGGGTAACCTTTTCCTCATTTTTAAATTTAGCTACCGTAAGAGCAAAAAGAACTGCAAAGGTCGTGATTTTTATTCCGCCCCCAACAGAGCCTGGTGCTGCTCCGATAAACATAAAAAGTAAAAACATAAAGGTCGAGCTTTCCGCCATATCTGAAAAATCAACCGTAACAAACCCAGCGGTTTTGGTAACAGTTTGAAAAAAAGCAATGAGCAGTTGGTTGAAAAAGTTTTCTCCCTCAAGGGTATGCTCCTGTTCCATAAGCATAAAAAGAACAGTTCCCACCGTTAACAAAACAAAAGAAAAAAGAATTATGACCCTCGTATGAAATGTCCAGACAATTCTTTCCTGATTTCCTTTTCTGAATAAACGGGAACCCATCTCTGCAATTACAAGAAACCCCAGACTTCCGATAATTATCAGGGCAATAAAAATAAAGTTGATGAAATAATTATCTTTATACGATTTCAAGCTATCAGGGAAGAGGGTAATACCTGCATTACAAAAGCCTGAAACAGTATGAAAAAAAGCATAGAAAAACGCCTCTCCCACTTCCATATCTTCATAAAAAGCAATAAAGAGGAGGATTAGTCCAATTAACTCCACAGCGCAGGAAAGGATAAAAACATTTCTCACCAAATGAAAAACATTACTTCCATGAGCGGAACTAAAGGAGTCCTGTACCATCCATTTTTCCTTAAAGGAAATCTGCTTTCCCAACATAAAAATAATAATGGTGGAAAAGGTCATAATTCCAAGACCTCCAACCTGCATTAAAACAATAATAACCGACTGACCAAAAAGAGTAAAGGTTGTTCCTGCATCAACGACCATAAGTCCCGTTACACAGGTTGCAGATGTTGCGGTAAAAAGAGCATCAAGAAAACTTATTGAACCCGCATTGGTTGAAAAGGGAAGTGACAGCAGAAAGGTTCCCAATAAGATGGCACTGGCAAAAGCTACAATAAGAAGGCGTGTTGGTTCAGTAGAAAAAAGGGAAGAGTTTAACTTCTGCATAAGGAGGAGTGTTATTAAACTATTAAAA